>NZ_JBTOLW010000022.1:0-66356 GCF_054552115.1 Pseudohaliea sp.
GGGGGGGGCCACCCTCAGGAAGCCGCCCCTACCGCCTCTGCCTTGAAGGCACGTGAGGCGTCAGGGGCGAGTGGGGGAGTCTTCTCTCACAAAGCGTGTATCGGGGAGCGACTGGGGGCACTCTCCAGCAGCCGTCCCGGTGATAGGCAAAGAAAGAAAAAGCCCCCGCGGGACCACCCGGCGGGGGCTTTTTCCTTTCCTTGCCGGCCAGCCGGCCGGCGACCCGCTAGAGCTCTTCTGCGCAGCCCGCGGTGGGGTCGTTCGGATCCTGCAGCTCCGAGCAGGTCGTCTGGCAGGCAAAGGTCGTGATCGGTGCCGGGTTGCTGGCATCCGGGTCCGTGGCGCTCATCGTGATGCGGCCCCCGCCTGCGGCGCCGGTGCCGTTGACCCGCAGCCGCGTCGTGAAGGCGCCGCGCGCGGTGTTCAGGTCGGGCACGGTTATGTCCAGTTCGTCGGTATCCTCGGGGAACACGATCCTGCAGTCGCCGTCTGCGCGGAAATTCAGCGTCGTGCCCGCGCCGGGGGCGTTGTTGTAGCGGTCGGCGATGTAGATCTCGTAGGTTGAACCCTCCTGCAGGGTATCGGTGGCACGGCGCGGGTCGTCCGGCGTTCGCGCGGCCAGCGCCTGCAGGTTCTGGGCGGCCGCCGTCAGCACGAGCACGGTGGACGTGCGCACATTCACGAGGTCGCGGCTGCAGAAGATGCCATCGCCCTCCGGCGGGCAGAGGCTGCCGTTGTAGACGCCCTCTCCGGTGTTCGGGTCCACATTCAGGCTGTAGACGCCGTCCTGGTTGAAGTCCACGAACTCTTCCTCGGCGCCGGCCAGCTCGCAGTTCTCTACCGTACTGGGCGGGCCGCACTGCGGGCCTTCAACCGGTGTGTAGACGCCGTCCTCGTTCTTGTCGATGAAGGCTTCGGGCAGGTTCTCGAAATCCTCGCCCTCGTCGTAGAGGCCGTTGCCGTTCGCATCGACGAAACTCTCTTCGCCAACGGCAGTGACGAGGATGGCGGACCGCAGGCCACGGATGGCGCCGAGGTCGTCCGGGCAGGGCCCGAAGGAACCGGTGTGCGACGAGCAGAGGTAGGTGCCATCGTCGTCCGTCGTCTGTACGCGATCCCGGTTGAAGATAGGGAAGCGCGGCGCCTGGCTGGTCCAGAGCACGCTGCAGGTGCCGCGCAGCGGCGCTTCCGCACCGATGACTGACTGGTAGCGGGCGCCGTTGCTGACCCCGGTCAGGCAGGAGGAGTCGATGGTGCCGTACTCGGTGGTGAACACCGCGCTGGTGCCGTCGGCGACCGGGTTGTTGAACTTGTCTGCCATGCGGATCGTCAGCGTGACGTTGACGCCGTCGATGTCGCGCGCCCGCGGGGCATGGAAGAACTCGGAGGAGAGACTGATGGAGTTCTGGTCGGGCAGGCCCGTGCTGATGACAATCTGGTTAGACGTGGCCTCCTGTGGACGCGTGTTGCCGTCGGCGCCCGTGGACTCGAAGCTGGCGATGACCAGGGTCGAGGTCGCCACGTTGCCCGCGCGCACCTCGACGTCCACGAGGCCATTGGCATCGGTCACGCCGGTGCTGTTGAGCAGGGTGGTACCGCCGAGCGCGTTGGTCAGCGAAAACTCGACGTTGATGCCGGCAAGCGGCACCCGGTCCGGGTTGTCGAGGTAGCCGGCCTCGCCGGGCCCCGGTTCGCCCTCAGCGAGAATAACCGGCGCCTCCAGGACCTCGAACGTCAGCGTGGCGACTTCGGGACGCCCCGGTCCACCGGTGCCGCGCAGGGCGATGATCGTGCGGCCGGCGCCTTCTTCGCCTTCGGTGGGATCGGCGCTGTAGAAGCCGATGAAGTTGGCGGAGCGGCCGGCGATGGTCAGGCTGCCCGTGGCCGTCGCGTCGCTGCCGACCAGTTCCGCGGTCAGTTCGTCGCCACCTTCACAGCTGCCGGCGAGGTATTCCGCGTTGGCGAGGCCATCCACGGTCTCGACGACGAGCGTGGCCGTGCCCTCGCCGGTGTCGCCGAGGGGGCGGAAGAAGGCCTGGCCACTCAGGGAGCAGGCGCTGGTGAGGCGGATCTGCTCGGTGGCAGCCGCGGTCTGCCCGGCCTCGTCGACCACGGCGAGGCGCAGGGCGGCGGAACCGCCGAAGGCGAGGTCGTTGGCGCTCAGGCCGATCTGCCCGTTGACGAAGGTGTTGCCGTCAAAAAAGCCGAGGTTGAGGCCGGCGAAGTCCGTCTGCACGCCGACGCTGCGGGTGACGGTGCCACCGGGGCTTTCGACGGTGACGGTCACCGTGTCGGCGCCGACCGCCGTGCCCGCCTCGAGCTGGAAGGTCGCGACGCCGTCGGCGTTGGTCAGGGCCTGGCCGTTTTCCGGCGTAATCACCGTGAACTCGGCCGAGGCTGCGACAACGGCACCGCTCACCGGGTCGCCCCCGGGCGTGTCCTCGAGCACGGTGGCACGGAGTGTTGCGGGCCGCGTGGTCGTGATCGAGGACGTGGGGTTGCCATTGGCGTCAACCACTTCCAGCTGCAGCGTGTAGCCGGTGGTATCGCCGTCGGGGTCACTGGGGAGAAACCCGCCGCCGCCGCCACCACCACCGCCGCAGGCGGTCAGCAGGACCAGCATGGAGCCCAATGCCGCGAGGCGGCGACCGAGAATGGCGACCCAGTGACTCATCATCTTCCCCTATCCCTGTACCGGTGGCCCGCGCGCGGTCTTATCACTGTGCGTAACTTTATCCCGCGCCGCTGAGTTGTGCTACTTCGCATCCCACCATAGCACGCTTTCGGTGATGAAAGTTCATAAATAACAGAATGATAGGAAAATTTTGTAACTTTTTACACAAAGTCGTGCGGCGGCGTTTCGGCGCCCCGGTTCAGAGCAGGCCGGCGACGCTGGCGAGCTTGACGAGGCCCAGCCCCGTTGCCACTGCCACGACGATCACGCCGAGGAGATTGCCGAGCGGCCCGTTACGGTACGGGCCGAGCAGGTCCTTCCGGTTCATGAGGTAAAGCAGCGCCACGGCCACAAAGGGCAGGAGCAGTCCGTTGGCCGCCTGGGCAAAGAGGATCGCGACGAGCGGACGCGTGCCGAGGGCAGCGAAGAGGGTGCCGCTGGCCAGTATCGCAAGGCACACGGCCCGGAAGGGCGTATCGCGCAGTCCGCCGCGCCAGCCGAGGGCACCGCAGACAGCGTAAGCCGCTGCCAGCGGCGCGGTGAGCGCGCTGGTGAGGCCGCCCGCGAAGAGGCCGGCGGCGAACACCGGGCCCGCGGCGGCCCCGAGCACGGGTTCCAGCTGCGCCGCCATGGCGAAGGCGTCGAAGGCCTCCCCGCTACCGAAAAAGGCGACCGCCGCGGTGCTCAGGATCGCTAGGGTGATGAGGCCGCCGAGGCCGATGGAGAGGATGCTGTCGCGCCGCGCGGCGGGCAGCGCCTCGTCGAGGGGAATGGCGGCCGGCCACTTTTCGCGCGCGGCGTTGGCGTGCAGGAAGAGGTTGTAAGGCACCACGGTGGTGCCGATGAGTGCGATCACCGTCAGCGCCGAGCCCTCGGGAAGCCCGGGATTGGTCAGCGCTTCGATGATGGTTTCCGGCCCCGGCGCTGCGACCACGGCGCAGGCGAGGAATACAGCGCTCATGAGCAGGACGAGCCCGATGAGGACCCGCTCCAGCAGTCGATAGTGACCGCTGCCCAGCAGCAGCGCCGCAGCGAGACCGATGGCGATGGCCCAGGGGCCGGTGCCGCTCCCGGTGACGCCGGCGACGGCGACCGCCGCGCCGGTGATGTTGCCGGCCTCGTAGGCGGCATTGCCCAGGCCGATGGCGGCGACCACCAGAATGACCGCGAGGCGGCCGAGGACTGGGCTGGAAAAGGCGGACCGCATGGTCTCGGCAAGGCCCCTGCGGGTGGCCAGGGCCTGCCGGGCCGCCATCTCCTGCAGGATGACGGTGGCGAAAACGGAAAACAGGAGGGCCCACACCAGGGCGTAGCCGAAGCTGGCGCCGGCGTTGCTCGCTGTCGTGATGGTGCCGGGGCCGATGAAGGCCGCCGTGACCAGGAGACCCGGCCCGAAACCGCCGGCGCGTTTCTCTCTCTGGGGCATGCTCTGGGTCATGCTCTGAGCCATGCTCCGGACCATGGGGAGCCTCCCTCCTGCCGCGCGCCGGCGGCGCGAAAGCCGCGATGGTAGCACTGTGTTGCTGCGCTCGCTCTCGGCGGGCTGCTACCATAGCCGCGATGAACGAGCAGCCGCCCGCGCCCTCCCTGACCGTTTCCGTCGTGTTGTACCACAGCCCGCTGCCGCGGCTCGCCGCGACGCTGCGCAGCCTCCTCGCGGCGATCGGGGAGGCGCGCCGCCTCGGCACGCTCGGGGAGGTGACGCTGTGGGTCGTGGACAATTCCGTGGACGCTGCCTATGAAACGGCCGCGCGAGAGGCGGCCGACGCGCTCGTCGATGAGACGCGGGACCTCGACTATCGCTTCCTCGCGCTGGAAGAGAACCGGGGGTTCGGGGCCGGCCACAACCGGGTGCTTCTCGATACCGACAGTGATTATCACCTGGTATTGAACCCCGATGTGGAACTGGCGCGGGATGCGCTGGCCCGGGGGTTGTCGCTGCTGGCGCGGGAGCCGGGCATCGCGGCGTTGAACCCTTACGCCGAAGGCGCTGACGGACGGCGCGAGTATCTCTGCAAGCGGCACCCGTCACCCGGCGTCCTGCTGCTGCGCGGCTTTGCTCCGCCCTGGCTTCGCCGCCGGGCGGCGAGGCGCCTGGCCCACTACGAGGCCCGGGATCTCTGCGACAGCCTCGCGGTGGCAGAGGTGCCGCTTCTCTCCGGTTGCTTCCTGCTGCTGCGGGGCCGGCCGGCGCGCCTTTCCCGCGGTTTCGATACCGGTTACTTCATGTACTTCGAGGACTTCGACCTCTCCAGGCGCCTGCGGCCGCAGGGCCGGCTGGTCTATGCCCCACAGGTGCGGATCGTGCACCACGGTGGCTACGCCGCCAACAAGGGCTGGCGCCATGTGCGCTGGTTCCTGCGCTCGGCGCTGCGCTTCTTCCGCCAGCATGGTCTGCGCTGAGCAGCCGCGCCGGAACCCCGCCCGATCCTGCTACTATCCGTCCATGACCACTGTCGACCGCAGCAGCGACCTCGAGCGCCTCGCCCGCCTGCAGGCCATGGGCCTTGTCCTTTACAGCTCGCGGCGGGACCTTCCCGGCGCCGCCCCGTCACGCCGCGTGCTCTCGCCGGCCGCGTTTGCCGCCGCACCGTCGCCGGCGGTCACCCCGGACGCCCCGGGTGCCCCCGCCGGGGCGGTGCCCGGGGCGACGCCCGCGAGGGCACCGTCGCCTGCGGACTCGCCGGGCGTCCTGGCCCGCTCGCTGGCTGCACCGACGGCCCGGCCGGCGCCGCGGGCTGGCGCTTCCGCGCCGACGGCAGCGGCCAAGACCGATGCCCTTCGCTTCCGCCTCTCCGCTGTGCTTGCGGGTGGCGCGCTCTGGCTCGAGGAACTGGACGATGCCCCCCTTGCCCGGGAGCAGGTGGCCCTGGTCCATGCCATGGCCCGGGCCTGCGGCTGGGCCGTGGAGGCGCCCCGGGTACGGGAGTTCGCCTGGCCCATGCACCGCAACCCGCAGCTGGACCAGGGCGCAGCGGCCGCCGCCGTGGCGCTGCAGGCCTTCCTGGCCCGGCTTGCCGGTGAAGCGGGCCTCGATCGCATCCTGCTGCTTGGCGCCGGCGCCCGGCAGCGGGCTGGCGAGCTGGCTCTGCCGGTACCCGCCGTGCCGCTCCCGTCCACGCGGGAGATGCTCGCCGGCGCCGCCGCCAAGCGCGAGGCCTGGGCTGTGCTGCGGGGGCTCGCGCGGCGGTGACCGCGGCACTGCGGCCGGCGGTGGCCGGGGACCTGCCGGCCATCGTCGCCATCGACCAGGGCGAAGACGGTGTCGGCCTCCGGCCCATGCTCTATGCCGAGTTGCTGTCGCGCGCCACCGCGGGCACCGCCCTGTTGCTGGTGGCCGAGGAGCTGGAAGGCATTGCCGGCTTCAGCGCCTGTTCACAGGTCCTCGACGAGGCCACGCTGCTCGCGCTGGTGGTCGCTTCGTCCCGGCGCGGTCGCGGCGTGGGGGCCGCGCTCCTTGCCGCTACCCTGAAGGCCCTGGCGGGCAGGGGCGCCAGGCGCTGCCTGCTGGAGGTGCGTGCGTCCAACGCAGGGGCTCTCGCGCTTTACGAAGAGGCCGGCTTCCGCGAGGATGGCCGTCGGAGTGGCTACTACCCCGGGACCGGCGACCTGGACCGGGAGGATGCCGTGCTCATGTCCCGCGAGCTGGAGTGAACGGTGCACGTACTCGAAACGGATGGCTGGAGCCTGCTGCTGCCCCCGGAGTGGTGGGCGGAGCGGGAGGATGAGACAGTACTGATCGGCGACCGCGACGGCGTCGGCTGCATCGAGATCAGCGAACTGCGCCCGGAGGCCGGGCCGGTGGACGACGCCTCCCTGGCGGCGCTGGCTGCCGCCATCGGCGGTGACGGACGCTGGAAGCCGGTCATGGTCGCCGATATCCCGGGGCTCTATGCCGAGGGGCTCGACGAGGGGTCTGCGCTGCGCGAATGGTGTATCGGCCGGGGGCGTATCGTGCTCTACGTCACCTACAGCTGCGAGCTCGCCAACCGGGGTATGGACGACGCGGCGGTGGATGAGATCCTCGCCACGCTCGCCCTGGATCCCGAGCTCAGCTGATCGTACCGGTCACCCGTACGCGCTTGCTGCCCTGCACCGGCGCGGCGCGCCCGGCCGCGGCACGGCGCTCGATGCCGCTGTCGATGCGATTCTTCAGGGCGATGAGCAGCCCGGTGAAGATGAATGCCCCCGGCGGCAGGATCGCGAGCAGGAAGGGCTGGTAGCCTTCCACGAGCACCACTTTCCAGTTTGCGGCAGCGGGCCCGAAGAGCAGGTCCATGTCCGCAAACAGCGCCCCGGTACCGAAGATTTCACGCAGGGCACCGAGCAGCACCAGCACCACCCCGAAGCCCAGGCCCATCATGGCTCCATCGAAGATCGACCGCCCGAGGGGATTTTTACTGGCGTAGCCGTCGGCGCGCCCGAGGATCACACAGTTCGTGGTGATCAGCGGCAGGAAGATGCCGAGGATCTGGTAGAGCTCATAGGCGTAGGCCTGCATGAGCAGCTCCGTACAGGTCACCGCCGACGCGATGATCATGACAAAGGCTGGCAGGCGCACGGCATCGGACACGACGTTGCGGATCAGCGACACCGCCGTGTTCGAACAGACCAGGACGAATAGCGTCGCGGCCGCGAGGCCGAGGGCGTTGACCACGCTGCCCGTGACCGCCAGCAGTGGGCAGAGGCCGAGCAGCTGAACCAGCGCGGGGTTGTTCTTCCAGAGGCCGTTCAGGGACAGGTCCCGATAGACGTGCTCGCTCATGGGCCTTTCTCCGTGCCTTGCATGGGTTCCGCGGCGGCCGACGTTACGCCTGCGGCAAACAGTTCCGCCTCATGGGCCTCGACATATTCCAGGGCGCGGCGCGTTGCTGCAACCACCGCTCGCGGCGTGATCGTGGCGCCGGTGAACTGGTCAAAAACGCCCTTGTCCTTGCGCACCTTCCAGAGCGCCGGGGCGGGGTCGTCGAGGGAGCGGCCGGCGAAGCCGTCGATCCAGTCGGACTTGCGCCGGTCGACCTTGTCGCCGAGGCCGGGGGTTTCGCGGTGCTCGAGTACGCGCACACCGGCAACGGTGCCGCCCCGGTTCACGCCCACCACCAGGTCGATGGCGCCGCTGTAGCCATCCGGGGCCCGTGCCGGAACGAGCACGGTTTCCACCCGGCCGTCGCGGCGCGCGCGATAGATGGGCCGCGGCTCGGCGAGCTTGAGCTTGTCGTCGCCCACCGGTGCCGGCAGCGTATCGTCCAGGAGAGCATTGTCGTGCGCGTCCCGGGGGACGATTTCCAGCAGGGCGCGCTCCTCGGCGGCGCGCTGCTGGTCCGCGATGCGCTCCCGGGTCTTGAGGTGGGTCCCGGCGAGAAGCACGGCCGTAGCGACAGCAAAGGCAGCGAGCACCAGGCTGTTGCGCGTGATCGATTGGCCGAGCATCTTCACGGGCGGCCCCCGCGGGCGTGGCCGTAGCTGCGCGGCTGTGTGTAGTAGTCGATGAAGGGGGCAGCAAAATTCATGATGAGTACGGCGAAGGCCACCGCATCCGGGTAATTGCCGCGGCTGCGGATGAGGTAGATGAGCACGCCGATGAGGGCCCCGTACACGAGCCGCCCCCGTGTCGAGACCGCCGATGATACCGGGTCGGTGACAATGAAGAAGGCGCCGAACATCGTGGCGCCGGAGAGCAGGTGGAAGAGGGGGGAGCCGCCGCTTTGCGGGCCGCCGCCGTCGTAGAACAGGGCGGCCATGGCGGCCAGGGCAACGAGCATGGCCACCGGCGCGTGCCAGGTGAAGATGCCGCGGTAGAGCATCCACAGGCCACCGGCGAGGAAGCCGAGGCTCACCCATTGCCAGCCCACGCCGCCCCAGGCGCCCAGCTGGGGTGTGGCCGCGTACAACGTCGCCAGGGGTTGCTCGCTGTTCTGGCGCAGCAGGTCCAGGGGCGTTGCCATGGTTGCGCCATCGAAGCTCGCCGGGCTGAAACAGGCCTCCAGGGCGTCGAGGAGGCCGGGCAGCTCCGGTGCCAGTCCCCGCGGTGCCGCCCAGCTGGTCATCTGCACCGGGAAGGAGATCAGCAGGACTACGTAACCGACCATGGCCGGGTTGAAGGGGTTGTAGCCGAGGCCTCCGTAGAGCTGTTTGGCCAGGAGGATGGAGGCCGCGGCGCCCACGGCGAGCAGCCACCAGGGCGAGTAGGGCGGCAGGGCGATGGCGAGCAGGGTGGCCGTGACCACCGCGCTGTGGTCGTCGAGGGTGCGCAGCACCGGGCGGCCGCGCAGCCTGAGGGCCGCGGCTTCGAAGGCGATGGCGAACAGGCTGGTGACCGCGATGTTGATGAGCACACCGGGGCCGAAAAACCACACCAGCGCCGCGACCCCGGGCAGCGTCGCGAGGAGAACCGTCTGCATGACCCGGGTGGTCGACAGCGGCCCGTGGGCGTGCGGGGAGGTGATGCGAAGCAGGCTCATTCAGGCTTCCTCGGAGGCCCCTTCGCGGGCCTCCCGGAGTGCCGCCTCGGCCTTCGCCAGCTTGTCCTCGGTCTTCTCGACGGCGCGTTGCAAGGCCTCCGCCACCGACGCGTCGCCGCCGTTGCAGGCCTCGAGCTTTTCCCGCGCCGCCGCGAGGCGTTTCGCGATTGCATCGACGTTTGCGCTGAGTTTGTCGATGCGCTCGGCGGGGTCGTCCTCCCTGCGGGCGGCCAGAGCCGCCTTGCGCGCCCTGGCCCGTTCGATCGCCGCCTGGATCGGGTCCTCGCTGGCGGCAGCCCGCGCGCCTTCCGCAGCGCCTGTGCCCGCGTCTTCAGCCGCTGCGGCCTCTGCTTTCGCCCTGGCCCTGGCTTCGGCGGCCCTCTTGCGCTCGGCGCGTTTTGCCTCGCGCTCCGCGGCCAGGCGCTCCATGCGCGCCTGCCGTGCCTCGAAGCGCTCGCGCGCATGCTCCGCCTTCTCGGCCTCGCGGCGCCGGTCGATGATCTCGGCCTTCGACGCCCGGTAGTACTGCACCAGCGGGATGTGGCTGGGGCAGACATAGGAGCAGGCGCCGCATTCGATGCAGTCGAAGAGGTTGTGGCCCTCCAGCTTGTCGTACTCCTTGCCCCGGGCGAACCAGTACAGCTGCTGTGGCAGCAGCGTCGCCGGGCAGGCCTCCGCGCAGAGGCCGCAGCGGATGCAGGCCTGTGCCGGTGGTGGTGTGGGCAGCTCGGCTTCGGTGGGCACCAGCAGGCAGTTAGTCGTCTTGATCACCGGGCAGGCGGGATCCGGAATGCTGAAGCCCATCATCGGGCCGCCCATGACGAGACGCCGCGCGCGCTCCGTGTCCACACCGGCACGCTCCAGCAGCCAGCCCATGGGCGTGCCGAGGAGTACCTCGTAGTTGCCCGGATGCGCCACGGCCTCACCGGTCACTGTCGTCACCCGGGAGACGAGCGGGCGTCCGAGGGCGACAGCCTCGTGCACGGCTACAGCGGTGCCCACGTTCTGACAGACGACGCCGATGTCGGCGGGGATGCCGCCGCTGGGCACCTGCCTGCCAAGCAGGATTTCGATGAGCTGCTTCTCGCCGCCGGAGGGGTACTTGGTGGGGAAGACCACCACTTCCATGGCGGGATCGGCGGCGGCCCGAACGGCGGCGATCGCCTCCGGCTTGTTGTCCTCGATACCGATGAGGATTTCCCGCGGTCCCAGCAGCTCGGCGAGGATGCGCGTGCCGGCAACGATGTCGCTCGCGCGCTCGCGCATGAGCATGTCATCGGCCGTGATGTAGGGTTCGCACTCGGTGCCGTTGATGATGAGCGTCTCGATGGCCTTGCCGGGTCCCGGCGAGAGTTTCACGGCGGTGGGGAAGCCGGCGCCGCCCATGCCGGCGATGCCTGCGGCCTGGATGCGCTCGCGCAGCTTTGTCGGGTCACCGCGCTCGGCGTCGGGAAGCGGCGCGAGGGTTACCCAGCTGTCGGCGCCATCGCTATCGATGACGATGCACGGGGCACTCAGCCCGGAGGGGTGGGGGACCGGCCGGTCCTCGATCGCGCTTACGGTGCCGGAGGTCGGTGCGTGCACCGGGACGCTGACGAAGCCATCGGCTTCCGCGAGCAGTTCACCGCCGCGTACGGCCTGGCCGACGCGGACCACCGGCTGTGCCGGAGCGCCGATGTGCTGCCCGAGCGGCAACACGAGTTGCGGCGGGATCCCCGCCGGCTGAATGCGCGCCGTGAGTGACAACGCCTTGTTCTCCGGCGGGTGGATGCCGCCGTGGAAATCGTGCACCCGCCTCACGCCGCCCGGTCCTGGAGCCGGTCCGTGGCGATCACTTCGACCCGGCCGGCGGCCGGGTCCGGCAGCGGCCAGTGCCAGGTCCTGAGCGTCTCGGCCTGCGGGATCATGTCGATGCAGTCCACGGGGCAGGGCTCCACGCAGAGATCACAGCCCGTGCACTCACTGGTGATGACCGTATGCATCTGCTTGGCCGCCCCGAGAATCGCGTCCACCGGGCAGGCCTGGATGCACTTGGTGCAGCCGATGCACTCGTCCTCGCGGATATGGGCAACGGATTTCACCGGCGCTTCCTCGCCGTGCTCCGCGTCCAGCGGCTTGGGTTCCACGTCGAGAAGGTCTGCGAGCGCCTGGATGCCGGCCTCGCCCCCGGGCGGGCAGCGGTTGATTTCCGCCTCGCCGGCGGCGATGGCCTCGGCGTAGGGGCGGCAACCCGGGTAGCCACACTGCCCGCACTGGGTCTGCGGGAGAATGGCGTTGATCTCGTCGACGATGGGGTTGCCCTCGGTGCGGAAGCGCTCGGCCGCATAGCCGAGCACGGCCCCGAAGACGGCGCCGAGAGCCACGAGCGCGAGGATCGCCGCGGCGAGGGGATAGTCGGCGAGCCAGGCGGCCATTACACCAGCCCCGCGAAGCCCATGAAGGCGAGGGACATGAGCCCGGCGGTGATCATGCCGATGGCGGGGCCGGCAAAAGGTTGCGGCACGTCGGCCACGGCGAGGCGCTCACGCATGGCGGCGAACAGCACCAGCACCAGGGAGAAGCCCACGGCGGCGCCGAAGCCGTAGAGCAGCGACTGCAGGAAGTCGTGCTCCTTGTTGATGTTGAGCAGCGCCACGCCCAGCACCGCACAGTTGGTGGTAATGAGGGGAAGGTAGACGCCGAGGACCCGGTGCAGCAGGGGGCTGGACTTGCGCACGACCATCTCGGTGAACTGCACCACCACGGCAATCACCAGGATGAACGAGATGGTACGCAGGTAAGCGAGGCCCAGCGGCGCGAGGATGAAGTTGTACACGAGGTAGCTGCTGGCGGCGGCGAGCGTGAGGACGAAGGTGGTCGCGAGGGACATGCCCATGGCAGTCTCGAGCTTGTTGGAGACGCCCATGAAGGGGCACAGGCCCAGGAACTGGACCAGTACGAAGTTGTTGACCAGGATGGCCCCGATCAGGAGCACCGAGTATTCCGCGAGCATGCTGTCCCCGTCCGGTTCCGCCGCGCCGCGTGCGTCGAGGCCGGGGCGACTTCCTGTGCGGACCCCGTCCGCAACGGCTTTTGCGCACGGTACCGCGGGCAATGGTAAGGAAGCCTCCCCGGCGACACAACGACCATTCCGCGCTAAGTATATAACGCTGCGTTGCGGCGAAAACTGATCTGGCGCAAGGTCGCGGCGCTTAAAAACCGCGCCGGAAGCAGGGACTTAGGTGACCCGCTGTCCGGGCGTTGCGCCACTGTCGACGGAGAGCAGGAAGATCTCCCCGCCGCCGGGCCCGGCCGCGAGCACCATGCCCTCGGAAACGCCGAAGCGCATTTTCCGCGGCGCCAGGTTGGCCACCAGGACGGCCAGGCGTCCCTCGAGGGTGGCCGGGTCGTAGGCCGCGCGGATCCCGGAGAGGACCTCTCGCTCGCCGAGATCGCCGACGTCCAGGGTCAGGCGCAACAGCTTGTCGGCACCCTCCACCGGTTCGGCGCGGCGTATGCGCGCCACACGCAGGTCGACGCGCATAAAGTCGTCGAAGGCGATGGTGTCGGCGTCCTCGTCTGCCTTTCCTTTCTTTCCTTCCTTAGCCGGTTTCTCTCCCGCTTTTGCTTTCCCGCCGCTGCCGGCGGCTGCCGGCTCGCCCTGCTTGGCGCTGCCTGCCGCCGGTTCTGCTTCGCGGCCACTCTCGAGGAGCGCGTCGACGGCCGCGGGGTCCACCCGGGTCATCAGCGGCGTGAAGGCGCGCAGCTGGTGCCCGAGCAGCGGCTGGTCGAGTGAAGGCCAGTCCAGGGAGGCATTGAGGAAGTTCTCGGCGCGGGCGGCCATGGCCGGGAGCACCGGCTTCAGGTACACCATGATCACCCGGAACAGGTTGATGCCCACGGAGCAGATGGCCTGTACCTCGGCAGCGTTCGACGGGTCCCGGGCCAGCACCCAGGGCTTGTGGTGGTCGATGTACTGGTTGGCCCGGTCGGCGAGGGCCACGACTTCGCGCATCGCCTTGCCGAACTCGCGCTCTTCATAGCGGCCCGCGATGCCCTCGCCGGCGGCAATGAAGTCGTCGAGGAGAGCGGGCTCCGCACAATCGGTGGCCAGCCAGTTGTCGTGGCCCTTCCTCAGGAAGCCGGCGCAGCGGCTGGCGATGTTCACGACCTTGCCGACCAGGTCGGCGTTCACGCGTTGTACGAAGTCCTCGAAGTTGAGATCGATGTCGTCAACACCGCCGCCGAGCTTCGCCGCGAAGTAGTAGCGCAGGTACTCGGCGTCGAGGTGGTCCAGGTAGCGGCGGGCGTTGATGAAGGTGCCGCGGCTCTTGGACATCTTGGTGCCGTTCACCGTGAGGAAGCCGTGGGCGAACACGCCGGTGGGGGTGCGCAGGCCGGAGGCGTGGAGCATCGCCGGCCAGAACAGGCCGTGGAAATTGATGATGTCCTTGCCGATAAAGTGGTATAGCTCCGTGTCGTGGCCGGGCCGCCAGAAGCGGTCGAAGTCCAGGTCTTCCCGGTTGCAGTAGTCCTGGAAGCTGCCCATGTAGCCGATGGGGGCATCGAGCCAGACATAGAAGTACTTGTCGCTCTCCCCGGGAATGCGGAAGCCGAAGTAGGGCGCGTCGCGGCTGATATCCCAGGCCTGCAGGCCCGCGTCGGTCCATTCGCGCAGCTTGTTGGCGATGGCCGGCTGCAGGGTGCCGGAGCCGATCCACTCCCGGAGCATGTCGGCGAGCTTGTCCAGGGACAGGAAGAAATGCTGCGACTGCCTTTCGACGGGCGTCGCCCCGGAGAGGGCGGAGACCGGGTCGATAAGTTCCGCCGGGGTGTAGGTGGCACCGCAGGCCTCGCAGTTGTCGCCGTACTGGTCCGGGGCGTGGCAGCGCGGGCAGGTACCCTTGATGAAGCGGTCCGCGAGAAAAAGGCCCTTCTCCGGATCGAAGGCCTGGGTGATCTCGCGCTCGACGATGTGGCCGCCGTCCCGCAGCCTGCCATAGATATACTCGCACCAGTGGCGGTTCTCGTCCGAGTGCGTCGTGTAGTAGTTGTCGAAGCTGATCAGGAAGTCTTCGGCGTCGCGGCTGTGCTCCTCGTGGATACGGGCGATCTGTTCTTCCGGCGTGATGCCCTGCCGTTCGGCGCTGAGCATGATGGCCGTACCGTGGGCATCGTCGGCGCAGACGTAGTGGCACTCGTGGCCCCGGGAGCGCTGGAAGCGCACCCAGATGTCCGTCTGCACCTGTTCCAGGAGGTGGCCGAGGTGCAGCGGCCCGTTGGCGTAGGGCAGGGCGCTGGTCACCAGGATACTGCGCTTCTGGGCACTCATGGACGGGGTCCAGCTGGAAAAAAGGGGCGTTACTATAGCGGTTTTATGGGGGCTTTTCACGCCGTCGGAGCTGGCGCTTCCCATGCCGGCGCTGCATTGTGCGTGCATCGGCGAGTCCCTATACTGCGCCTTCCGCAACCCCACTCCAAGCACGCGAGTCCTGCCATGCAGTCCATTCGCCACCTCATCGCCGTTGCCTCGGGCAAGGGCGGCGTCGGCAAATCCACCGTGACCGTGAATCTCGCCCTGGCCCTGGCCGCGGACGGGGCCAGGGTGGGCCTGCTCGACGCCGACATCTACGGTCCGAGCCAGCCGACCATGCTCGGCCTTCCCGCGGGTACCCGCCCGGACACGGAAGACGGCCAGTGGCTTCTGCCGGTTCCGGCGCAGGGCCTTGCGACGATGTCCATGGGCTACCTGGCGAACGAGCGCACCCCCATGGTCTGGCGCGGTCCCATGGCCGGCGGGGCCCTGGCGCAGATGCTCGAGCAGACACGCTGGGGTGAACTCGATTACCTCCTTATCGACATGCCCCCGGGCACCGGCGACATCCAGCTCACGCTGGCACAGAAGGCGAAGCTGGCCGGCGCGGTGATCGTCACCACGCCGCAGGACATCGCTCTCCTCGATGCGCGCAAGGGTATCGAGATGTTTCGCAAGGTCGACGTGCCGGTGCTCGGCATCATCGAGAATATGGCCCTGCACCGCTGCAGCCAGTGCGGCCACGTGGAGCATGTCTTCGGCGAGGGTGGGGGCAAGCGGGTCGCGGCCGAGTACGGCGTGCGCCTGCTGGGCAGCCTGCCGCTGGCTGCCTCCGTGCGCGAGGAGACCGATGCCGGCCGCCCGACGGTTGCATCGGACCCCGGCTCCGTCGCCGGCGACGCCTTCATCGCCGCCGCCCGCGCGCTGCGCGCCGTGGTGGAGGCGGACGCTGGCGGCGATGACGGGGCGGCCGCCCCCAGCATCAGCATCACGGACGATTGACCCGCCGCCCCGGGGCGGGGGCCGCGCAGCAGGGAGACGCAGGCATGAGCATCAAGGCGGACAGGTGGATTCGGCGCATGGCCGAGGAACACGGCATGATCGAACCTTTCGAGGCCGGGCAGGTGCGCGAGCGGGAGGGCCGCAAGCTCATTTCCTTCGGCACCTCGAGCTATGGCTATGACGTGCGCTGCTCCGACGAGTTCAAGGTGTTCACCAACATCAACTCGGCCACCGTGGATCCCAAGCACTTCGACGAGAGCAGCTTCGTCAGCGTACGCGGCGACGAGTGCGTGATCCCGCCGAACTCCTTCGCCCTGGCGAGCACGGTGGAGTACTTCCGTATCCCCCGCAACGTGCTCACGATCTGCCTTGGCAAGTCGACCTACGCGCGCTGCGGCATCATCATCAACGTCACCCCCCTCGAACCGGAGTGGGAAGGGCACGTTACCCTGGAGTTCTCCAACACCACCACGCTGCCCGCGAAGATCTATGCCAACGAGGGTGTGGCGCAGATGCTGTTCTTCGAGTCCGACGAGGTCTGCGAGGTCAGCTACAGGGACCGCGGCGGCAAGTACCAGGGTCAGCGCGGAGTCACCCTGCCCCGGGCCTGAGTCAGCCCAGCAGCATTGCCTCCTCGGCCCCCGACGGCGGCAGCAGCGCACCGTCGAGTTCCGCCCGGTCACCGGCCAGGCGCACCCGCCCGCTGAGGCAGGCCTGCACCGCCAGCGGATAGATGCGATGCTCTTCCACCAGCACCCGCGCCGCGAGCGTGGCGGGGCTGTCGCCGGCCTCGATGGGCACGGTTGCCTGCAGGATCGCCGGCCCCGCGTCCAGCGCCTCGATCACGAAATGCACCGTCGCCCCCGCCTCCCGGTCGCCGGCGGCGAGCGCGCGTGCGTGCGTGTCCAGCCCCGGGTAAAGCGGCAGCAGGGACGGGTGGATGTTTACCAGGCGCCCGCGCCAGGGCGTGATGAAAGTCGGTGTGAGAATGCGCATGAAGCCGGCGAGGACGACGAGATCCGGTTCGAAAGGGAGCAGGGCTTCGTGCAGGGCGGCATCGAAGGTGGCGCGGTCCGGGTAGGCACGGTGGTCCACGGCCAGCGTGGCCAGCCCGCGCGCTGCGGCCCGGGTCAGTACCCCGGCGTCCCGCCGATTGCTGGCGACGACGCAAAGGCTGCCGTCGATGCGGCCGTCCTCACAGGCCCGGGCCAGGGCCTCGGCATTGCTGCCGACGCCGGAGGCGAGGACCGCGACCCGTCCGCTCAAGGCGCCAGGGTGATGCCGTGGTCACCGGCCTCGACGGTGCCGAGGGTCCAGGCGGGGAGCGCGTGCTCCGTGAGGCAGGCCAGGGCCTCGTCCGCCGCCCCGGCGGGTACGCAGGCGACCATGCCGACGCCGCAGTTGAAGGTGCGGAACATTTCGTCGCGATCGATGTTGCCGGCTTCGGCCAGCCAGTGGAACACGGCGGGCCACTCCCAGCTACCGGTGTCGATAAGCGCATGGCAGCCTTCCGGCAGGACCCGCGGCAGGTTTTCCGTGAGGCCGCCGCCGGTGATGTGCGCGAGAGCATGGACCGGGGCGCGCCGGCACAGGTCGAGCATGGCGGCTACGTAGATGGTGGTGGGCGCGAGGAGCGCCTCGCCGAGGGAGGTGCCGCCGAGGTCGAGGTCGGTGCTCGCGCCGCTGACGTCGAGCACCTTGCGGATCAGCGAGTAGCCGTTCGAATGCGGGCCGCTGCTGCCGACGGCAATGAGGACGTCCCCCGGGCTGACGGCGCTGCCGTCAATGATCGACGCTTTCTCGACGACGCCGACGCAGAAGCCGGCGAGGTCGTAATCGGCGCCCGCGTACATGCCTGGCATTTCCGCGGTTTCACCCCCGACGAGGGCGCAGCCGGCTAGCTCGCAGCCGCGGCCGATGCCGCGTACGACGGCCTCGGCGATGTCCACGTCGAGCCGGCCGGTCGCGTAGTAGTCGAGAAAGAACAGGGGCTCGGCGCCGGCGACCACGAGATCGTTGACGCACATGGCGACGAGATCGATGCCGATGGTGTCGTGGCGCCCGAGATCCATGGCCAGGCGCAGCTTGGTGCCGACGCCGTCGGTGCCCGAGACGAGCACCGGCTGCCAGTAGCCGGCGGGCAGCTCACAGAGCGCGCCGAAGCCCCCGAGGTTGCCCAGCACCTCGGGCCGGCGCGTGCGCGCGGCGACGTCCCGGATACGCCCGACGAGACGGTTGCCGGCGTCGATGTCGACCCCCGCGTCACGGTAGCTGAGCTTCGGTTTGTCGCTGTCACCCATGGGCAGGCCCCCTTGCAGGCGCGCTAGTGTAGGGCAGGGCCTGCGCGGGCGCCAGCCAGTCGGTCATGGAATCGGGCCGCTTTCTTTAGCATGCCGGCTTCGCTTCCTGCTTCCGGTGCTACGGGCGTTGCTCCTTGCTGGTAAACTGCGCCGATGCGCTCACTGCTGGCCATCATCGTTCTCTGCGTCGCCGCCGCCCTCGCGCCGGGGCTGCGCGCGGCTGTCATCGATGATCTCTACCGGGCGGAGGTGGCGGTGGACGACCGCGGCCGGCGGGCGCTCGCAGCCGCGGCGCGGGACGGCCTCGCGCAGGTCGTGGTCAAGGTGAGCGGGAGCGAGGAAGCGCTGGCGCTGGCGCCGGTGCAGGCCGCCCTGGCCGACGCCCGGCGCTACCTGCAGCAGTACAGCTACCGGGAGGCGGACGACGGCACCCTCACCGCCGATCTGCAGTACGACCAGGCGGTGCTCCGCGGCGTGCTCCTGGAGGCGGGAGCGCCCCTGTGGACGGCCAACCGGCCGCCGGTGCTCGTCTGGCTCGTGGCCGAGGGGAGCGCCGGCCGCGACTTCGTGGGACCGGCACACCAGCCGCAGCTGGCCGGGGCGCTGGCCGGTGCTTTTGACCGTCGCGGCGTCCCCCTGCGTCAGCCGCTCCTGGACCTGCGCGATACTGCGGCGCTCGGCCCGGGGCCTGCCTGGCGCCTGGATGCGGCGACGATCGCGGCGGCCTCGGCGCGCTACGGCGTGGAAGATGTGCTCGCCGGGCGGGTGCTGCCGCTCTCCAGCGGCGAATGGCTGGGCGACTGGGTCTACCTGCACGACGGCGAGCGCCTGGAGCGCGCGGTGACCGCTGCGGACCCGGCAGCTTTTGCGGAGGCCGGCGCGGCGCTCGCGGCGTCTGCCATCGCGCGGCGTTACGCGGTCGCGTCGGCGGGCGAGATGGTTGCGGCGGGCGCCCGTGTGCTGGTGCTGGGCATCGAGAGCTTTGCCGACTACGCCGCGGTCATGGCCTGGCTCGAGGGCCTGGAACTCGTCGATCGGGTCAACCCGGAGTCCGTCGACGGCGACCAGGTCGTGCTCCGCCTCGAGGCGCGGGCGGACCTTGCCCGGCTGGCGCCGGTCATCGAACTCAACGAGCGGCTCAAGCCGGTGCCGGCGGTACCCGCCGCGGTGACGGCGGAGCGGGCCTACCAGTGGCAGCGCTAGCGCCCCGGCAGCTGTTCCTCAATCTCCGGCCGCGGGACGACGCGACGCTGGATAACTTTCTCCTGCTGCCCGGCAACAGCGCGGCGCTGGCCGCGTTGCGCGCGCCCGGCGAGGACCTCATTTTCCTGCACGGCCCCGCAGACGGCGGCAAGTCGCACCTGTTGCAGGGTGTCTGCCATGCCGCCGATGGCCCTGCGCTCTATCTGCCCGGGTCCGCCGTCGCTGGCTACCCGGCGGAGGAGATGCTCGCGGGTATCGAGGAACTGGCCGTCGTCTGCATCGATGAACTCGATGCGCTCGCGGGTCGGGAGGACTGGGAGCAGGCGCTTTTCCATCTGTACAACCGGGTCCGGGAGCGCCGCTGCCGCCTTTGCGTGGCCGCCGCCCGGCCGCCGGGGGCGCTGCCGCTCGGTTTGCCGGACCTGCGCTCCCGCCTGGCGGCCGGTCTCGTTTTTGCGCTGCCGGCGCCGGACGATGCCGCGCGCCGCGCCATCCTGTCGTTCCGGGCAGAGCGGCGCGCCCTGCGCCTGTCGCCGGAGCTTGCCGCTTATATCCTCGCCCGCTCGCCGCGGGGGCTCGGTGACCTCCTCGCCGTGCTCGAGCGCCTCGACGAGGCTTCCCTGGCGGCGCGCCGGCCCCTGACGCAGCCGTTCGTGCGCCAGGTGATGGGCTGGTAGCTCAGCCGGCCGCCTGGGTTTCCAGCGGCAGGGCGGTGGTGTTCTTGATTTCCGTGACGGCCATGTGTGAGTGCATTTCGCGCACCGACGGACTCGCTGCGAGCGTATCGCGGACGAAGCGCTCATAGTGGCGGATGTCCCGGGTCACGATCTTCAGCATGTAATCCCAGATCCCCGTCATGGTGTAGCACTCGACGACCTCCGGGTGGCGCACGATGTCCTGCTCGAAGGCGATCAGGTTCTGGCGCCCCGTGGAGGTCAGGTTGATGGTGGCGAACACCACGACATCCATGCCGAGGGCCGTGCGGTCCAGGATGGCCACCCGCCCGCGGATGACGCCTTCCTGCTCGAGCTTGTTGATGCGCCGCCAGCACGGGGACTGGGACAGGTTCACGCGTTCCGCGACCTCGCCGGTGCTGAGGGTGGCGTCGGCCTGGAGCAGGGACAGGATCTGGAGATCCGTCCTGGCCAGTGGCTGGGTCATATCATCTCTCTCTTTGGCGTTTATGGAATAGATTATGCACTTAACGCCGTAAAAAGGGGATAGGAAAGATAATAATTCCTGGTCAAAGCGCTAGACTAGGGTCACCGGATAACCATAGTGAGGCCGAACGGTGGGCACCGACCAATCAGGCGCGTTTGCGCAGGTTTCCCTCGACGACAAGTATGCCCTGGATGCCACCCGGGCCTACATGACCGGCATCGAGGCGCTCGTGCGCCTGCCGATGCTGCAGCACCAGCGTGACCAGCAGCGTGGCCTCAACACGGCCGGCTTCATTTCCGGCTACCGCGGCTCGCCCCTCGGCGGCGTCGACCAGGCCATCTGGAAAGCCCGGCGCTGGCTGGACCAGCACAGCATCGTCTTCAAGCCCGGCGTCAACGAGGAGCTTGCCGCCACCGCGGTCTGGGGCAGTCAGCAGACCAGTCTCTTCGAGGGGGCGCGCTATGACGGCGTGTTTTCCCTGTGGTACGGGAAAGGCCCGGGCGTCGACCGCAGCATGGACGTGATCAAGCATGCCAACGCCTTCGGTACCTCCCGCTACGGCGGCGTGCTTGCCGTGGCCGGTGATGACCACGCCTGCAAGTCCTCGACGCTGCCGCACCAGTCCGAGCACAACTTCATCGCCGCCTCCGTGCCGGTGCTGAGCCCGGCCAACGTGCAGGAGGTACTGGACCTCGGTGTGTATGGCTGGGAGCTGTCCCGCTACACCGGCTGCTGGGTGGCGCTGAAGGCGATCACCGAGAACATGGACTCGGCCATCTCGGCGGACATCGACCCGGCGCGGGTGAACATCGTCATCCCGGAGGATTTCGAGCTGCCGCCGGACGGTGTGCACGCGCGCTGGCCGGACAAGCCGCTGGAGCAGGAGCGCCGCCTCAACAAGTACAAGATCTACGCCGCCCGCGAGTTTGCCCGCGTGAACGGCCTCAACCGGGTCGTCGTCGACAGCCCGCGGCCGCGCTTCGGCATCATCACGTCGGGCAAGGCCTACCTCGACGTGATGCAGGCGCTCGAGGACATGGGTATCGATGAGGCCGTCGCGGCGGAGATCGGCCTGCGCGTCTACAAGGTCGGCATGCCCTGGCCGCTGGAGCCGCGCGCCACCCACGACTTCGCCGAGGGGCTCGAGGAAATCCTCGTGGTCGAGGAAAAGCGCTCGATCATCGAGGACCAGCTCACCGGCCAGCTCTACAACTACCCGGTGGGCTCGCGGCCGAAGGTCGTCGGTGAATTCGACGAGGACGGCCGCGACCTGCTGCCAAACCTCGGCGAGCTGACCCCGGCGACGGTGGCCCTGGCCATCCACAGCCGCATCCGCCGCTTCTACCGGTCCGAGACCATGGAGCGGCGCATCCGCTGGATCGACGAGAAGGAGGCCTCCCTGGCGCGGCTGGAGACGAAAGTCGAGCGTGTGCCGCACTTCTGCTCCGGCTGCCCGCACAACACCTCTACCCGTGTGCCCGAGGGCAGCCACGCCCTTGGCGGCATCGGCTGCCACTACATGGCCACCTGGATGCCGGACCGGCAGACGGAAACGTTCACGCAGATGGGCGGCGAGGGCGCGACCTGGATCGGCCAGGCGCCCTTCACGGACACGCCGCACGTGTTCCAGAACCTCGGCGACGGCACCTACTTCCACTCCGGCTCCCTGGCTATCCGCGCGGCCGTCGCCGCGGGCGTCAACATCACCTACAAGATCCTCTACAACGACGCCGTGGCCATGACCGGCGGCCAGCCCATCGACGGCTCCCTCTCGGTGCCGGAGATCCTGCGCCAGGTAGCCGGTGAGGGCGTGAAACGCATCGCGCTGGTGAGCGACAACCCGGGCGCCTGGCGCGGCCGCCTGCCGCGCCTCGATGGCCTCACGGTGACTCACCGCGACGACTACGATGCGCTGCAGCGCGAGCTGCGCGAGTTCCCCGGTGTCTCGGTGATCCTCTACGTGCAGACCTGCGCCGCCGAGAAGCGTCGCCGGCGCAAGAAAGGCAGGCTCGCCGACCCGCCGAAGCGCCTGTACATCAACGACGCGGTCTGCGAGGGCTGCGGTGACTGCAGCATCCAGTCCAACTGCCTGTCCGTGGTGCCCAAGGAAACGCCCCTCGGGCGCAAGCGGCAGATCGACCAGAGCAGCTGCAACAAGGACTACAGCTGCGCGAAAGGCTTCTGCCCGAGCTTCGTCACGGTGCTCGATGGCGACCTGCGCAAGCCGAAGGCCGCGGCGGAGAGCCAGCAGGTCTTCGACCCGCTGCCGGAGCCTCCGGTGCGCGAGCTCGACCAGCCCTGGAACATCGTGGTCGCCGGTGTCGGCGGCACCGGCGTGCTCACGATCACGGCGCTCGTCGCCATGGCCGCGCACATCGAGGGCAAGGGCTGTGCGACCATGAACCAGACGGGCCTGGCGCAGAAGTTCGGCGCCGTGGTCAGCCACGTGCGCGTGGCGCCGACCCAGGAGACGATCAAGGCCGTGCGCATCCCCGCCGGCGAGGCGGACCTCCTCGTGGGCTGTGACCTCGTGGTGGCCACCACCTACGAGGCCATGGGCAAGGCGGCCGTGGGACGCAGCCACGCGGTCATCAACGATGCGGAGGTGCCGACGGCCGCCTTCATCCTCGACCCGGATGCGCCGTTCCCCACGGACGCCCTCAAGGCGAAAATCCGTCGCGAGGTGGGAGGCGACGCCTGCAACTTCCTCGACAGCACGGAGGTTGCGACGCGGCTTCTCGGCGACGCCATCGCCAGTAACCTGTTTCTCCTCGGCTACGCCTGGCAGCAGGGCCTGGTGCCGGTATCGGCGGGGGCGCTCGAGCGCGCCATCGAGCTCAACGGTGTCGCCGTCGACTTCAACCGGCAGGCCTTCCTCTGGGGGCGCCGCTACGCGCACCAGCCTGCGAAGGTGCTGGCCGCCGCCGGCCTGGCGGGCGAGCCCGGCGGCGGGGACGACGACGTCGACGACAGCGTCGATGCGCTCATCGCCGACCGCAGGGAGCGCCTGACCGCCTACCAGGACGCGCGCTACGCGCAGCGCTATGCCGATCGCCTCGCCACCGTGCGCGCCGCGGACCCGCGGCCCGAGGCCGCCGATTCCGTGACCCGCGCGGTCGCCCGGTCCCTGTACAAGCTCATGGCCTACAAGGACGAGTACGAGGTTGCCCGGCTCTACGCGGACCCGGCCTTCATCGCCGGGCTGCACGAGCAGTTCGAGGGCAGGCCCCGGCTCCGCTTCAACCTCGCGCCGCCGCTGCTCGCGCGCCGGGATCCGGTCACCGGGCACCTGCGCAAGCGCGAGTTCGGCCCCTGGGTGCTGCCCGCCTTCCGGCTACTCGCCAGGCTGCGCGGGCTGCGCGGTACGCCTTTCGACGTTTTTGGCTACACCGCCGAACGGCGCCAGGAGCGGGCGGACATCGCCGACTACCTGGCTTTGCTCGATGAGGTACTGCCGAAGCTGGCCGAGGACAATTACCCGCTGGTCGCGGAACTGGCGGCGCTGCCGCTCCAGCTGCGCGGCTTCGGACACGTGAAAGACAGGCACCGGGCCCAGCTGGCCCCGCGGCGCGAGCGGCTCCTGGCCCAGCTTCGCGGCGGCGGCGCGACCGACCCGGTCACCATCGTCGAGGCCGCCTGAGCCCGGCACCGGAAAGCAGCGTCACCCGGCAAACCCACCACAAGGCAAATAAGCAAGAGGATCACCATGAACGTCTTTTCCGCCCCTGCCTTCGATGACCACGAGCAGGTCTGCTTCGCCCGCGATCCGGACTCCGGTCTCAAGGCCATCATCGCGATCCACGACACCACCCTCGGCCCGGCCGTCGGTGGTTGCCGCATGTTTCCCTACGCGAGTGAAGATGCGGCGCTGGAGGACGTGCTGCGCCTGTCCCGCGGCATGACCTACAAGTCCGCCCTGGCGGGGCTGCCCCTCGGCGGCGGCAAGTCGGTGATCATTGGCGACCCTCGACGGGACAAGACCCGCGAGCTCTTCCTTGCCATGGGCCGCTTTGTCGACTCCCTCGGCGGGCGCTACGTGGCGGCGGAAGACTCCGGGATCGCGGTCGCCGACGTGCGCACGATGGGTGAGAGCACGGTGCACGTGAGCGGTATTGGCGAAACCGAGCACGGTGGCGATCCGTCGCCAAGCACGGCCCTGGGGGTGTTCCTGGCGCTGCGCGCCGCGGTGCGCCACCGCCTCGGCGCAGAGGACCTGGCCGGGCTGCGCGTGGCCGTGCAGGGGCTCGGTCATGTCGGCTTCCACCTCGCCCGGCGGCTGGTCGATGCCGGTGCGCAGGTCTTCGGCGCCGACGTCAACGGTGCCAACGTCGCCCGTGCCGTGCGCGAACTCGGCCTTACCGAGGTTCCGGCGGAGGAGATTCTCGCCCTCGAGGTCGACGTGGTCAGCCCCTGCGCCCTCGGCGCGGTACTCAACAGCGACAGCATCCCGCGCCTGCGGGCGGGTATCGTCGCCGGTGCTGCGAACAACCAGCTGGCCTCCCATGACGACGGCGCCCGGCTCATGGATCGCGGCATCCTCTACTGCCCCGATTTCCTCATCAACGCCGGGGGCATCATCGATGTCTACCACCAGCGGCTCGGCTCGGACGCCGCCACCACGCGCGACCACGTCGCCCGTATCGAGGCCACCCTGGGCGAGGTGCTTGCCCGCGCCGACGCCTGCCACCGGCAAACGCAGGACATCGCCGAGGACCTGGCCCGGGAACTGTTGGGCCGGGGGGTCCACGCCCGCGCACGCGCCGCGTGATCCCCGGGGGGCGGTTCGCGCCGCCCTCCACCGGCGCAGGCGTGAGTCGCTTGGTCTTTTTTGTAAGCATGCTTATAATACGCTTCCCTACGAAAGACCGGTGTGCGGGTGACCAGGATCTCCGACAGCGCAGCTGCCCTCAGCTTCGAGCTCCACAACGCCGCCCGGCTGTTGCGGCGCACCTTCGACCGCCGGGCCCGTGCCCACGGCCTCAGCCGCGCGCGCTGGCAGGTGCTGTGGACGCTCGCCCGGGAAGAGGGGTTGAAGCAGTCCGAGCTCGCCGATCGCCTGGACATCGCGCCGATCAGCCTGACGCGTCAGCTGGACAAGCTCGAGCAGGAAGGGCTGGTCGAGCGCCGACCTGACCCGGCGGATCGGCGCTGCTTCCGCGTCTTTCTCACCACCGCGGCCGGCCCGGCCCTCGACCTGCTCGGGGGGCTCGCTGTCGAGACCCGGGCACAGGCCTTCGCCGGCCTGGATGCCGCCGAGGTCCGCCAGCTCCAGGGGCTGCTCGGGCGCATCCGGGAGAACCTCGGCAATGACTGACGCAGCTACGCCCCGTCCCCTGCTCCGCGCCGCCGGTTTCCTCGTCGGCATCGCCGCCGTCGGTGCCCTGGTGCTGTACATGCTCTATGGCGACCAGGGCCGGGTGAGTACCGACAACGCCTACGTCAAGCTCGACAAGCTGAACCTGGCCGCCGAGGTCAGCGGTGTGATCGCCGAGGTGGCGGTGCGCGCCAACCAGCCGGTGCGCCGCGGTGATCTGCTCGTGCGCCTCGACGATGCGCCCTATCGCATCGCCGTGGAGGAGGCGGAGGCTGAACTGGCCCGGGCCCGCAACGACCTCGAGGCGCGCCGCGCCGAGTTCGCCGAGGCCGAGGCGGCGCTCGCCCGCGCGGAGCGCGACGCGGCCTTTTTCGCCCGCGATCTCGCGCGCAGCGAGCAGCTCTCGAGCATCGCCGTGTCCGAGTCGCAGCTCGATGAGCGGCGCCAGGCCCTCGAGCGGGCCCGCGCCGATATCCGTATCAACCAGCAGCGCCTGTCCAGCCTGCGCGCCGAGCTCGGCGGTGACCCGGCCCTGCCCCTGGACCAGCAGGCGGATATCCGCGCCGCCCGGGCCCGGCTGGAACGGGCCCGATACCAGCTCGCGCGCACGCGTCTCGTCGCCCCCGTGGACGGCGTGGTGGCCAACGAAGTGCCGCAGGCGGGTGAGATGGCTCCGGCGGGCCTTACCCTGGTGAGCATGCTCGGCACCGGTCATGTGTGGCTGGAAGCCAACCTGAAGGAAACGCAGCTTGGCGCCGTGCGCGAGGGGCAGCCGGCGAAGGTCCGCGTGGACGCCTACCCGGAGCATGTCTTCGAGGCCGAGGTGGAGAGCCTGAGCCCCGCGAGCGGCAGCGAGTTCGCCCTGATCCCGGCGCAGAACGCCAGTGGCAACTGGGTCAAGGTCGTGCAGCGGGTACCCGTTCGCCTCCGCCTCCTCCCCGGGGCGGCTTCGCCGGTGCTGAGGGCGGGCATGAGCGCTGAAGTCACCATCGACACCCGCGGCGGGCGCGCCGCACCGGCCGCGGGAGCACTCGCCGCCACGCGGCCGTGAGCACCGCCCGCATCCGCGGCCTCGTCGCCGTCAGCGTGATGCTCAGCACCATCATGCAGGTGCTGGACACCACCATCGCCAACGTCGCCCTGCCGCACATGCAGGGGGCCCTGTCCGCCAGCACCGAGCAGGTCACCTGGGTGCTCACCTCCTACATCGTTGCCACCGCCATCATGACCCTGCCCGTGGGCTACATCTCCCGGCGCTTCGGCCGCCGGCGGGTGTTTCTCTGCTCCGTGGCCGGCTTCACGCTGGCCTCCATGCTGTGCGGGCAGGCCGGATCCCTCGGTGAGATGGTGCTCTGGCGGGTGGTCCAGGGTATCTGCGGTGCGGCGCTCGTGCCCCTGTCGCAGTCCGTGCTCCTGGATACCTTCCCGGTGGAGAAACACGCGAGTGCCATGAGCATCTGGGGCACGGGGGTCATGCTCGGACCGATCCTGGGGCCTACTCTCGGCGGCTGGCTGACGGAGTACTACAGCTGGCGCTGGGTGTTCTATATCAACCTGCCGATCGGTATCGCCTCCTTTGCCGGCATTTTCTTCTTCGTGCGCGATACAGAGCCGGTAAAGCAGCGCTTCGACCTCGCCGGTTTCCTGCTGCTGGCCGTGGCCGTGGCCTCCCTGCAGCTGCTCCTCGATCGCGGCGAACACCTGAAGTGGCTCGGCTCCCGTGAAATCCAGGCCTATCTGCTGGTCTGCCTGGCGTCGCTGTACTTCTTCTTCGTGCACAACCTCACGGGCAGCCAGCGTTTCTTTTCGCCGGGGCTGTTCCGCGACCGCAACTTCGTCTCCGGTGTGACCTTCATCTTCTTCCTGGGGGTGATCCTCCTGGCCACGATGGTGCTGCTGCCGCCCTTCCTGCAGGTATGGAAAGGCTACCCGGTGGTCACCACCGGCCTGGTGCTGGTGCCCCGCGGCGTCGGTACCATGGTCACCATGATCCTCGCAGCCCGGCTCATGCGCCGCTTCGACCCGCGCGCCGTGATTACCACCGGCATGGTGTTCGTCGGCTTATCCCTGCAGCAGATGGCCGGCTTCACGCTGCAGGTAGGCGCCTGGCCGGTGGTGGCCAGCGGGTTCCTGCAGGGGCTCGGCCTCGGCCTGGTCTTCGTCCCCGTAAGCGCCCTGGCCTATGCGACGCTCCCGGCCGCGCTACGGGATGAGGGCACGGCGCTGTTCAATCTTGCGCGGAACCTCGGTACCAGCGTCGGTGTTTCCATCGTCATGGCGTTTCTCGCGCGCAACCTCTGGATCAACGAGCAGCAGCTGGCTGCGCGCCTTGCGCCGGAAGTGCTCGCCGGCCAGCCGCTGCCGCCCGTCGGCGACCTCCTCGCATTGCCGGCCGGCCTTGTGGCGACCGTGGCCGGGCAGGCGGCCGAGATCGCCTTTGCCAACGATTTCCAGCTCCTTTTCTGGGTCAATCTCCTGGCCATGCCGCTGGTTTTCCTGCTGCGGGTGCCGGAGCGGCAGCGCGCGCCCTGAACCGTGTGGCCCGCCCGGGCGACTTTTTGCCCTGCTGCGACGTCTCGTCTCCGGCCTGCGGACTAGGGTTGTTGACGGCTTTCGCTGTCGCCGCCGTGGCTGCGCTTCCGCTCGGGTAGACCGCGCTCGCCTGCGGCTGCGAGCCTCCGCGCGGCCTCGTGCGCGCCGGCCAGGGCGCTGGCCAGCTCTTCGAGGGATGCGGCTTCGGGCTGTTCCCCTGCTGCGAGGCGGCGCTCCAGCGCCGCAAAGGCGTCCCCCAGCGAGGGCAGGCCGATGCTGCGCTGCAGCCCCCCCAGGGTGTGGGCCTCGCGGGCTGCTGCGTCGGCATCACCGCGGGCGAGGGCCGCACGCAGGACACGCAGGCGCTCGCCCGACTCGATGCTGCACTGGCGGAGTACCGCGTCGAGGGTCCCGCTGCCCAGGTCGGCAAGGAGGCGTTCCAGCTGTCTGCGGTCGGCGGCGGGGGCGTGATGCCGTGGCATGTTCCTGTCCGGGACCCTAGCCCCGGTCGCCGGACTGCTTCCAGGCCTGCAGCTTGCGGTAGACCGTGGAAGGGGCGACTTCCAGCAGCCCGGCGGCGCGGTTGACGTTGCCGTCACACGCGGCAATTGCCTCCTCGATGGCGCGCCTTTCCAGCAGCCAGAGAGGTTCTACCACGTCGCGGGCCGCCGCCGGCACCTCGGACCGCGCGGCGGAGGGCGGCGCGGGCGGCTCCACGGGGATATGACCGCTCTGCAGGAAGTCCGGGAGCATGGCTTCGGTGACCTGGCCGGCGTCATGAAGCACCACGATTTCCCGCAGGACGTTCTGCAGCTGGCGCACGTTGCCCGGCCAGGGGTAGCGTTGCAGCGCTTCCATCGCGTTCTCGCTGAAGCCGCGGAAACGCTTGCCCGACTCGCTGGCAAAGCGGGCGAGATAGTGCGCGGCGAGCAGGGCGATGTCGCCGCCGCGCTCGCGCAGCGGCGGCATGCGCAGGGGCACGACGTGCAGGCGGTAGTAGAGATCCTCGCGCAGCGTGCCATCCTGCACGGCGCGGAGCGGGTCGCGGTTTGTGGCGCAGATAATGCGCGCGTCGACCTGCTCCTCACCCGGTCCGCTGCCGAGGAAGGTGCCGAACTGGACGAAACGCAACAGCTTTGCCTGCAGCTCCGGCTCCAGCTCGCAGACCTCGTCGAGGAACAGCGTGCCGCCGTCCGCCCTGCGAGCGGCGCCCTCGCTGCCAAAGAGCGCGAGATCGAGGCGGTCGCTGGGCATGGCGCCGCAGTTGAGGATCACGAACCCGGCAGCGACGCGCTCACTGTTGTCGTGGATGGCGCGTGCGGCGAGTTCCTTGCCGGTGCCGCTCTCGCCCACCACGAACACCGCCGCGTCGCTGGCGGCGAGTGCCTCGATCGTCTGGTAGACCGAGTGCATGGCCGGGGAGTCACCGACGAACTGGTCGAAGGCGATGCTCCGGCGCCGGGACAGGCGGGCACAATCGCGGCGCAGCTGTTGCTGCGCCAGGGTGTTGTCGAGGGTGACGAGGAGGCGGGTCGCATCGAAGGGCTTGGTGATGAAGTCCACGGCTCCACGCCGCACTGCCTGCACGGCCATGTCGGCGGTGGCGTAAGCGGTCATCACCACGATGTCCGGCGCGTCCTCCCGGGCCAGCAGCTCGTCCACGAAGTCGAGGCCGTTGCCATCGGGCAGCTTCACGTCCAGGAGGACAATAGCCACCGGCTGTTTCTCCAGGGCCTGCCGCGCCTCGCCGATGCTGGCGGCAGTCTCGACCTGGTAGGCAGAGCTGGCAAGGTAGCCGCGGTAGATGGATGCCATCGACTCGCTGTCCTCGACCAGCAGAACCCTTGAAGCTGTCGTCATGCGGTTGTGCCTCCGCCGTGCCTCCGTGAACGGCCCTAGTCAAAGGCCCTAGTGAAAGGCGTTCCACGAGCTCTCGCGAGCCATGCATTTTGCAACAAAGCGCCCATGCCGCCTAGCGGCAGCCCGGCGAGAGCGGGCTATGCTGCAAAGTCCTGTGAGCGGGTTCTCGTTTTTGCCGTGTTCCTCAGCGGCCGCCGGTGAGCAGGGCGGCAATGTCACTCTCCAGGAAGCTGCGCAGGGGGTGGCTGGGGCGGGTGACCAGGGCGATGCCACGGTGCGGGGGGGCCTGCAGCGGTACTTCGCGGAGAGAGGTCCCCTCGAGGACGCCGCTCGCGACCGCCATGGCCGGAAGCAGGGCGAGGCCGCAGCCGGCCTCTGCCAGCTGCACGAGCGTGTCGATGTTCGTCGCCTCGAAGCGGCGGCTGGCCTGGGCGCCCACACCGCAGGCGGCCAGCGTGTGCTCGCGCAGGCAGTGGCCCGGCTCCAGCAGGATCACCTGGCTGGTATCGATCGCCGACAGGCGCAGCGGTGCCTTGCGCCGGGCCACCGGGTGGCCCGGGGCTGCGAGCAGCCGCAACGGGTCGTCAAAGAGCTGCGTGACCGCCAGGGTGCCGGTATCCATCGGCAGGGCCAGCACCGCGGCATCGAGTTCCCCCCCGGATACCTGCTCCAGCAGGCTCTCGGTCTGGCGCTCGTGCAGGAACAGCTCCAGCTTGGGAAAGTGTTCCGCTGCCCCGGCGAGGAAGTCGTGCAGCAGGTACGGTGCGATCGTAGGGATGATGCCCAGCCGCAGGCTCCCGGTCCCGGGCTCGGCCTGGGCACGGGCGTAGGCAAGAAGGTCTTCGCTGGCACTCAGGATCTGTTCCGCGCGGGCGCACACGGCCTCGCCGACGGCGGTCATGGCCACGTGCTGCCGGCTCCGCTCCACGAGCTTGAGCCCGAGGCTGCGCTCGAGCTCGGCGAGGCCGCCGGAGAGGGAGGACTGGGTGACGAAGCACTGCTCGGCAGCGCGGGTGAAGTTGAGGGTATCGCGCACGGCGAGCAGGTAGGCAAGTTGCTTGAGAGACAGGGCGGCGCTGCGTCGATCGGTCACTGCGGTGGGCGGTCCGTTGCCATGGAGAACGGCATTCTAGCGCAGTTGCCGCTGTGGCCTCAGTCCGACGCTGGCGACAGCGAGGCACCGCCGGGCACGGCGGTCTGCCCCGGCTCCAGGCACAGGTACCGGCGCAGCAGGTGGACGGCGAGGTAGAAGGGGCCGGTGTCGAGCAGGGCGACGGTCGCCTTGAAGGCATAGTTGCTGCCGATGAGCACGAGCAGGGCCGACAGGGCGATTTCGCCGCGCAGGAAGGCGGCGCCGAAGGTCACCGTCACCACCATGAGTGAGTCCACCATCTGGCTCATGAGCGTACTGAAGTTGTTGCGTACCCACAGGTAGCGGCCGCGGGTCACCCGCTTCCAGAAGTGGAACAGCTGCACATCGCAATACTGGGCGGCGATGTAGGCCAGCATGGATGCGAAAACCGCTCCGGAGGTGGTTGCATAGATCAGCTGGTACAGGCCGATGCTCGATTCCACCACCTCGCCATTCGGCAGCGCCAGCGGTGCGGCCAGCTGGAGGATCTGCCATGGCGGCATGGCCTCGTGCGGCACCGAGGGCATGCTGTTGCCGAGGAAAAGCACGAACAGTATCAGGAAGTTGAGGCCGAGGCCGACGCTCACCAGGAAGTTGGCCCGCGCCTTGCCATAGAGCTCGCAGACCAGGTCTGTGCACAGGAAGGTCAGGGGGTAGGGCAGCACGCCCACGGCCAGCGCGAGCGGGCCGAGCTGGATGAAGCGGGTGATGCCGATGACGTTGAGCAGCGTCATGGCGCAGAGAAAGGTCCCCGCCAGGACGAGAAAGACCCGCTCCCTGCGCTCCTGGAGCGTGTGCCCGGTCACGCCTCAGCTCTCCCGCTGGCCCAGGTTGCCGTGCAGTACAGCGCCGTTGATCACCGGGTTGTGGTGCACCCAGTCAATGAGGCCGGCGATCTCCGCCGGATCAACCAGCCGGTTGTAGCTGTTCATGGCGCCGATGGCCTCGATGACCGTGTCGTCGTTGCCGAGGTGCGTGCGCAGCATTTCCGTATCGGTAAAGCCGGGGCAGACCAGGGCGGTGTGCACACCGCGACCCATGAGGTCCTGGCAGGTCGCTCGCATGAGGCCGAGCTGGGCGTGCTTGGAGACCACATAGCTGAAGGCGCCGGCCACGGCTTTCTCGGACAGCGTCGAGCCGACGTAGACAACGCTCGACCCGGCGGGGAGCACTGGCAGGAACCCCTGGTTGAGCGCGTTGACCGCCAGGACGTTGGTCTCCAGGACAGCGCGCAGCTCCGCGTCCGGGCAGTCGAGGGCAGAGTCCTTGCGCATCTGGCTGGCGTTGTGGACCAGGGCGACAGCGTCGGCCGCGGCCGCCACAGGCACCAGGGTTTCCAGCGCCTCCGCGATGCTGGCTCGGTCAGCGAGGTCGCAGGTGAGATTGTGGACCGCGTCCAGCGGGCAGGCGCGCCGGGACAGGTTGTAGACCGTGAAGCCTCGCTCCAGGAAGCGGGCCGCGCTGGCACGACCGATGCCGACGCTGGCGCCGGTGATGATGGCGATGGGCATGGATTCCCCCGGGCTGTTGCTGTGAGCCGCGGCGCATCGACCGCTGCTTGTCCAGCATTATACCGGCTCTGGGCGCCTCTGGATCGGCCCGCGCATTGCCCGCGTCCACGGGCCGTGCCATCCTCCCGCTCCGATGCCGTGCCTGCCGAGCGAGGACCGCCGATGAGCGAAAGCGAGCGCCTGACAACGCTGTATATCGACAAGGAGAGCCACAAGTTTTCCGCCGCGCACTACACGATCTTTGCCGCCGGCGAGCGGGAGCGGCTCCATGGCCACAACTACAAGGTCTCCGCGAAGATCGTCGCGCCCATGGGCAACAATGGCTTCGCGGCGGACTACAACGTCTATAAGGACCGCATCAAGGCGCTCTGCGATGAGCTCGACGAGTACCTTGTCCTGCCGGCCGACTCCCCCTACCAGCGCATCGAGGAAAGCGGCGACGAGTACCGGGTGATCTTCGGCGACGAGCAAATGCGTTTTCTGCGCAGTGATACGCTGGTGCTGCCGATCGTCAACGCGACCGTCGAGGAATTGTCGCGCTACCTGCTTGAGCGCCTGCTGCACGCCTCCCGCGGTGACGATCTGCGCGAGCTCCGCGTCTGCGTCGCCTCCGGCCCGGGGCAGAAGGGCTGCGCCAGCTGGCGCGCCGGCTGAAGCTCAGGCCGCGATGCCGCTCTGCCTCAGGAGCGGCTCGATGTCCGGTTCCCTGCCCCGGAACGCCCGGAAGGTCGCCATCGCATCCCGCGAACCCCCCGCCTCCAGCACCTCGCGCAGGAAGGCCCGGCCGGTCCCGGCGTTGAAAATACCCTCTTCCTCGAAGCGCGCAAAGGCATCTGCCGACAGCACCTCGGCCCACTTGTAGCTGTAGTAGCCGGCCGCGTAGCCGCCGGCGAAGATGTGCGCGAAGCTGTGCTGAAAGCGGTTCCAGGCCGGCGGTTGCAGCACGGCGACCTCGTTGCGGACCGCGTCGAGCACGGCCTGCACCGGCGTTTCCGAAGCGCTTGTCCAGCCGAGGTGGAGGCGGAAGTCGAAGAGGGCGAACTCGAGCTGGCGCACGGTCTGCATCGCCGCCTGGAAGCGCCGGGCCGCCAGCAGGCGCTCGACCAGTGCCGGGGGAATGGCCTCGCCGCTATCGACGTGGCGGCCGAGGCGAGCGAGGAACTCGGCCTCCCAGCACCAGTTTTCCAGGAACTGGCTGGGCAGTTCCACCGCATCCCACTCGACGCCGTTGATGCCGGAGACGGCGGCGACGGTCTGCCGGGTCAGCAGGTGGTGCAGGCCGTGACCGAATTCGTGGAACAGCGTGGTCACCTCGTCGTGCGTCAACAGGCTGGGGCGCCCGTCCGCCGGCGGCGAGAAATTGCACACGAGCCAGGCCACGGGGCGCTGCAGGCCGTGGACACCCTCCCGGCGTACCCGGCAGTCCCCCATCCAGGCCCCGCCGCGCTTGCCGCTGCGAGCGTAGAGGTCCAGATAGCAGTGCGCCAGCAGCTCGCCGTCGCGATGGATGGCATAGAGGGAGAGGTCCGGGTGGTAGCTGTCGAAGTTTTCGCAGGGGCTGAACTCAATGCCGAAGAGCTCCCCGCAGAGCCCGAAGAGGGTATCGAGGACCCGTGGCAGCGGCAGGTACGGGCGGAGGTCTTCCTGCGAGATGGCGTAGCGGGCCTTTCGCAGCTGCTCGCTGTAGTAGGGCGCGTCCCAGGCCTCCAGCTGCGCGCGGCCATCGTGCTCCCGGGCGAAGGCGCAGAGCGCCTCCCACTCGGCCTCGGCCACGGGACGGGCGTGTGCGGCGAGGTCCTCGAGAAAGGTGACGACGCTCGCCGTGTCCGGAGCCATCTTCGTCGCCAGCGACAGCTCCGCGTAGTTGTCGAAGCGTAGCAGGCTCGCCAGCTCGCGCCGACAGTCGAGGATCTCGTGCATGACCTCGCTGTTGTCCCAGGTGCCAGCGTGCGGCCCCTGGTCCGACGCCCGGGTCTGCCAGGCCGTGTAGATCGCCTCGCGCAGTTCCCGGTCCTGGCCATGGGCCATCACCGCGAGGTAGGTCGGCCCATCGAGGGTGAGGCGGTAGCCGTCCTCGCCCGCCGCTTCGGCGTTCCGCCGCGCCGCTGCGCGGGTGCTCTCGGGCAGCCCCGCCACGCGCCCTTCGTCCACGGTGAGCGACCAGGCGTCGGTGGCATCGAGGAGGTTGTCGCTGAAGCGCGCACTGAGCGACGCCAGGCGCTGGCTGAGCTCGCCGAAGCGCTCCCGCTGCGCCGGCTCCAGGGCCACGCCGGCGAGGGTGAAGTCGCGCAGCGCGTTGTCGAGGGCGCGCCGGCGGCCGGGTACGCGATCGACGGACGGGTCGTCCCGGGCCACCGCCTGGAAGGCCTCGTAGAGCGCGCTGTGCTGGCCCAGCCAGGTGCGCCAGGCGGAGAGCTTCGGCAGGCACGCGTTGTAGGCCTCGCGCAGCGGCTCGGCGTTGCTCACGCTGTTCAGGTGACTGACCGGTGCCCAGAAACGCTCCAGCTCGTCCTCCAGCTCCTCGAGGGGCGCGCAGAGGCGCTCCCAGGTCGCCGGACCCGGCTCGGCGAGGAGCACCTCGATGGCGGCGCGGTTGGCCGCCAGGAGCTGATCGAGATCCGCCTCGATGCGCGCGGGGTCGATGGCGCTGTAGCGGGGCAGTTCGGCGTCCGCCGGCAGGGGATGATTCATCGGGGTTATACTCCATGCCTTGGCCGGACCGGGCCCTTGCCCGCCGGCGACAGTCTTTAGCGTCAGTTTTCTGGACTATGGGGACCATTATGCCTGTTGCAACCCGTGTGTTCCGCACCGCCCTCGCCTTCTGCTTCGCCGCCCTGGCCTTTCCCGCCGGCGCCGCGGATGCCGGCAAGCCCTTCGCCCCCGGAGATGTTTTCGGCCTCGCCTACGCCAGCGACCCGATCGTCGGCCCGGCCGGGGAGCGTATCTATTACCTGCGCCACACCATGGACGCCCTGAAGGACCGGCGCCGCGCCAACCTGTGGACCGTTGGCGCGGATGGCAGCGGCCACCGGCCGCTCACCACGGGCCCGCGCAGCCTGTCGAGCCCCGCGCTGGCACCGGGCGGTCGCCGCATTGCCTACGTGGACAAGGATGACGTGGGCCAGCAGGTCTTCGTACAGTGGGTCGATGGCGGCGAGCGCGCGCAGCTGACCCGCGTGGCGCACACGCCGCGGCGCCTGACCTGGTCGCCGGACGGCCGCTGGCTGGCCTTTACCATGCTCGTTCCCTACGAGCCGACGGTGCTCGGGGAGCTGCCGCCGAAGCCTGAGGGCGCGGACTGGGCGCCGCCCCCCGTGGTGGTGGAGCGCTCCGTATTCCGCAACGATGGCCGGGGCCCGCGGCCCTATGGCTTCCAGCATGTCTTCGTGGTTCCAGCGGAGGGTGGCAGCCCGCGCCAGCTGACCAGCGGAAACTACGATCACGACGGCGGCCTGGCCTGGACCGCAGACGGCGAAGCCCTGATCGTTTCCGCCAATCGCGGCGAGGACTGGGAAACGAACCCGGTCAACACGGACCTGTTCCGCGTGCCCCTGGACGGCGGTCCGATGACGCGCCTCACGGACCGACAGGGGCCGGACAGCGGCCCCGTGGTGTCGCCGGACGGCAACACCATCGCCTGGACGGGCTGGGACGATCGGGGACTGGGCTACCACCGCAAGCGGCTTTACGTCATGAACAGCGATGGCAGCGGCAGGCGCGAGCTGCTGGCCGACCTCGACCGTGACATCGAGGATCCGCAGTGGTCCGTGGATGGCGAGCGCCTTTTCTTCCGCTACGACGACCGCGGCAACACGGTGCTTGCAGCAACGGACCTGGCTGGCAGGCTTGAACAGCTCGCCTCCGGGCTGGCCGGGACCACCCTTGGCCGGCCCTACGCGGGCTCGGACTTCGCCGTGGGTGGCAAGGACCGCTTCGCCTACACCGCGGGCGATACCTCCCGCCCTGCGGACATCGCCGTCGGCCGCCGCGGCGGTGCGGGTGCCAGCAAGGTCACGGCCCTCAATGAAAACCTGCTGGCCCATCGCCAGCTGGCCCGGGTGGAGGAGCGCTGGGTGACCTCCAGCGCTGACGGGCGGGATATCCAGGCCTGGGTTGCCCTGCCGCCCGGTTTCGACCCCTCGAAGCAGTACCCCATGATCCTCGAGATCCACGGCGGGCCCTTCACCAACTACGGTTTCCGCTTCAGTGCCGAGGTGCAGCTCTATGCGGCGCAGGGGTACGTGGTGCTCTACGTGAATCCGCGCGGCAGCACGAGCTACGGCGAGCAGTTCGGCAACCTGATCCACCACGCGTATCCGGGACAGGATTACGACGACCTCATGTCGGCCGTGGACGCCGTGATCGACGAGGGCTTCGTGGACCCGGAGCAGCTCTACGTCACCGGGGGCAGCGGCGGCGGGGTGCTCACCGCCTGGATCGTGGGCAAGACCGACCGCTTCCGCGCGGCGGTGGTGGCCAAGCCCGTGATCAACTGGGCGAGCTTCGTTCTCACCGCCGACATGGCACCCTACTTCGCCCGCTACTGGTTCCCGGCGATGCCCTGGGAGGACCCGGAGGGCTACTGGGCACGGTCCCCGCTGTCCCTCGTGGGCAACGTGACCACGCCGACCATGCTGCTCACCGGGGAGGCCGACCTGCGCACGCCTATCTCGGAGAGCGAGCAGTACTATCAGGCCCTGAAACTGCGCGGGGTGGACACGGCGCTGGTGCGTATGCCCGGTGCCTACCACAGCATTGCCAAGCGGCCCAGCCAGCTCGCGGCCAAGGCCGCCGCCGTGCTCGCCTGGTTCGAGCGCTACGGCGCCGCCGGGTCCTGAGCCATGGCAGTGGCAAGGAACGTGCGCGCGGTCCGCGTGGCCGAGCCGGGTGGTCCGGAGGCCATGGCGCTGGAGACGATCGAGCTGCCGGCACCGGGGCCGGGCATGGCGCGGGTGGTGAACCATGCCATCGGTCTCAACTACATCGACACCTATCACCGCAGCGGCCTGTACCCGCTGCCGCTGCCGACGGGGATCGGCCTCGAGGGGGCAGGTGTGGTCGAGGCGGTGGGCGAGGGTGTCGACCTGGCGGTGGGGACCCGGGTCGGCTACTGCGCCGCCGGCATCGGTGCCTACGCCGAGGCCATCAACCTGCCGGCGTCGCGGCTGGTACCGCTGCCGGACGCGGTGGATTTCGAGACCGCCGCCGCGGCGCTGCTCAAGGGCTGCACGGTGGAATACCTGCTGCAGCGTACCTGGCCCCTCGCGGCCGATGAGACCTGCCTGTTCCACGCGGCGGCCGGCGGCGTCGGCCAGCTTTTCGGGCAGTGGGCCGCAGGCCTTGGCGCGACGGTGATCGGCACCGTCGGGTCGGCGGAAAAAGCCGCGCTGGCCCGCGCCTGCGGTTATGAACACGTGATCAACTACCGCGAGGAAGACGTGGTCGGGCGGGTCCGGGAAATCACCGGCGGTGCCGGCCTGCCGGTGGTTTATGACGGGGTCGGCCGGGATACCTTCTTCGCCTCCCTCGACTGCCTCCGCCCCCGGGGACTGATGGTGAGCTTCGGCAATGCCTCGGGCCCGCCGCCGCCCCTGGACCTGCAGGAGCTGGCCCAGCGCGGGTCCCTGTTCATCACGCGGCCCACGCTGCTCAGCTATGTCGCCGACGATGCCGAGCTGCAGGCTTCCGCCGCCGCCGTCCTCGACCGCGTCGCCGACGGGCGCCTGGCGGTGAAGGTGGAGCGGCGCTACGCGCTGGGGGAGGTGCGCCAGGCCCACGAGGATCTCGAGGGTCGGCGCACGTCGGGCTCGAGCCTGCTGCTGCCGTGAAAATTTCTCGCCGGCGGGGAACCTTTCCTGCGGGAGGGGGTCTGAATTTCCGGAAGGGCGCTGCGCTATGCGCCCGACCTTCTTGGACGGACGACGTTCAGGTCATGTAAACCCCTCTGGAGCGAGACTCCTCTCTGGCCGGCCGCAAGGCCGGCTTTTTTTTGGTTCTTCGAAGGTTTCCCGGTACGTCGGCTGGAGGGTGCCCCCGCCCCTGCCGCCCTGGAAGACCGGCGCGCTGGCCGGACGCGAGGCGCCAGGGGCGAGTGCGGGATACGTCTCTCACCAAGCGTGTATCGGGGAGCGACTGAGAGACGTATCCCGCACTCGCCCCGGAACGATGCGAAAAGCCTTTACGAGTCCCCGCTCTCTGCCATGGCTTCCCGCAGGCTCTCGGCGGTCTGCGGGCCGACGAGGGTCGCGACCCGGCGGCCGTCCGGATCGATGACGACCGTGGTGGGCAGCACCTGCGGGCGGTCGATGCCGAGCTCGGCCGCGGGGTCCGCCGGGAGCTGGGTGAAGGCGATGCCCAGGGCCTCGATCTGGGCGGCGAGGGCGTCGCCGGTGGCGCCGTCGTAGTTCACGCCGAGGACCGTGATGCCTTCCTCGCTGTCGAGGCTGTTCAGCTCCGGCACCTCGCGGATGCACGGCTTGCACCACTCGGCCCAGTAGTTGACCAGTACCCAGTTGCCCAGGTGGTCCGCGATGGGGTCAAGGGGCCCCCGGCGTTCGCCGCAGGCGGCAAGCGCGAGGCCGAGAGACAGGGACAGGCAGACGAAAAAGGTGCGCAGGGTCATTGTTCGAAGAGCTCCGCAAGGTTGATGGAAAGGGCATCCCGGTTGGCGCTTTCCTGGGTCGTCAGCAGGTCCAGGGCACGCTGTTCCCAGCCACCCGGGGTGTGGCGGGGGGCGTACTCGCTCGCCAGCACGTCGCCGCGGGTCCAGTGCAGTACCTGCCAGAGGGTGATGTCGTGGAGGTCCCGCGCCAGCAGGTAGTGGCCGCGCTCGTTCTGGGAGATCACGCGCCGGGCCAGGAAGATATCCCGCAGCGCACCCCAGCTCTCGCTGTCGATGCCGCAGGTCCGGTCCGTGAGGACATCGATCTCGCGCAGGGTCTCGCCGCGGCGCTGCCGCTGCCAAAGCAGGTAGAGGGCCTCGAGGGCCTTCAATGCCAGGGGCCGCGCCGCCTGCTCGGAGGTCTGGTAGGCGGAGAGGCTGTGTACGACGATGGCGGCAATCAGCACGATGTTCCAGGAGATGAAGATCCAGAGCAGGAACAGGGGAACAGCGGCGAAGGCGCCATAGATGAACGTGATACTGGAGCCGGCCACCAGGGTCGTGAACAGGGAGCGGGCGATGTTGAAGGCGACGGCGGCCAGCGCCCCGCCGATCAATGCATGCTTTACCGGCACCCGGCAGTTGGGCACGGCGGCGTAGACGAGGGTGAAACCGAGCACGCTGAGCAGGAAGGGTGCGATGCGCAGGATCGCGGCGCCGGCGCCGATGACATCGAGGTGGCCGAGACGGCTGGCGAAGGAGGCCAGGTAGGTGCTCGCGGCGAGGCCCAGGCCGATGGTCAGCGGCGTCAGGCTGAGCACGGCCCAGTAGAGCAGGAAGCTGGAGACGGGGCTGCGGTTTTCCGGGGTGCGCCAGATCCGGTTGAAGCTGCGCTCGATGTTGCGCAGCATGAGGATCGCCGTCGCGACGAGGAAGGCGATACCAAAGCCCGTGAGGTTCTTGGCCTGGCGCGAGAAATCCTCGAGGTACTGTTCCATTTCCGAGGACGTTTCGGGCATCAGGTGCTCGAAGAGCAGGTCCTGGATGTTGGCCTCGACGCCCTGGAAGGCCGGCACGGCGGACGCCATGGTATACAGCACCGTGAGCAGCGGCACCATGGCGAAGAGGCTCATGTAGGTGAGAGCTGCGGCGGTGTCCCGGCAGCGGTCGCTGTTGAAGCGCTCGTACAGGTACTTCAGCCGGCGCAGCCAGGGATCGAATTGGGCGGGGATTTCCGGCATGCAGGGCAGTATCGCATGAAACTGCGGGGTGGCGGCACGGGCCGCGCTGCGCTCGGGGTGGCGTAGTCGCCCCGGGGCCATGGGGCGCCCTTTGCTATACTGCGGCGCCCCGCATCACACGGAGTCCCCGCATGGCCAGCGTCACCCTCTACCACAATCCCCGCTGCTCCAAGTCCCGCGCCGCTCTCGCGCTCCTCGAGGAGCGCGGGGTAGAGGTCGAGGTCGTCCGCTACCTCGACACGCCCATGGACGAAGCGGGGCTGCGCGATCTGCTGCGGCGCCTCGGGCGGCCGGCGGCGGAACTGGTGCGCCGCGGGGAGGCCGAGTACAAGGCCGCGGGGCTCGGTCCGGCCAGTGACGAGGAGCAGCTGGTGGCGGCGCTGGCGGCCCACCCGAAGCTCATGGAGCGGCCGGTGGCCGTCCTCGGCGAGCGGGCAGTGATCGGCCGGCCGCCGGAGAACGTGCTCGAGCTCCTGTCGTGACCGAGGCGCCCTACATCCTCGTGCTCTACTACTCGGCCGGTGGCGCCACCGCGGCGATGGCCGCCCAGGTCGCCCGCGGCGTGGCAACCGTCCCGGGGCTCGAGGCGCGGCTGCGCACCGTCCCCCGGGTTTCCGCCGAGAGCGAGCAGGTAGCCGACGAGGTGCCCGCGGAGGGGCCCTTGTACTGCAGCCAGGGAGACCTGCGCGGCTGCGCCGGCCTGGTGCTCGGCAGCCCCACCCGTTTCGGCAACATGGCCGCGCCCCTCAAGTATTTCCTCGACCAGACCGGGGACAGCTGGCTCAGCGGCGCCCTGGTGGACAAGCCCGCGGGCGTTTTCACTTCGACTTCGAGTCTGCACGGTGGCCAGGAGAGCACGCTGCTGTCCATGATGCTGCCGCTATTGCACCACGGCATGGTGCTGGTGGGCCTCGACTACGGTGAGCCCGGGCTCATGCGCACGCAGGGCGGGGGCACGCCCTACGGGGCGAGCCACTTCGGTGGCGTCGACAACCAGCGCGCCCTCGACGACGACGAAGCCGGCCTCTGCCGCAGCCTCGGTGCGCGGGTTGCGCGGCTGGCAGTTGCGCTCACCGACGGCGGGGTGGCGCCGTGACGGCGGTGCCGTGCACGGGCGCAGCCGCCCGGTTCCGGGCCGCGAGCTGGGGCTTCTGGCTGGTCCTGTTCGCGCAGCAGGCGCTGGACGCCTTCGTCCGCCAGGCCCCCTGGATCATCTGGGTGGCCTACCTGCTGCCGCTGCTGATCTTCCTGCCCGGTATGCTGCGGGACCGGCTGCGGAGCTACGTCTGGCTGTGCTTCGTGGTCCTGCTCTACTTCGTTCGCCTGGTGGAGCGGCTGTTCGCCGAACCTGGCGCGCTGCCGCCCATCGTCGGCACGATAGCCGCGGTCGGGCTCTTCACCTGTGCCATGCTCTATGTGCGAAAGCGCGGCCCGCAACTGCGTCGCGCCGCCGCACCCGCCCCGGGAGACACCGATGGCTAGTCCCTCGTTCCTGCGACGTTTCTTCGGCGGCCTGTGGCGCGCCATCACCCTGTTTCGCCTGGCCCTTGCCAACCTGCTGTTCCTTGCGGCGCTGGTCCTGCTCTTCCTCGTGCTCACCGGCGGGCCCTCGCGGGAACTGCCGGAGCGGGCGGCGCTGCTGCTGGCCCCGGTAGGCCGGGTGGTGGACGAGCGCAGCCGGGTCGAGCCCCTGGCGCTGCTCGGCGACCCGACGCCGGCGACGGCGGAGGTGCGGCTCCGCGACCTGGTCGACGCCGTGGAGCGGGCCGCCGACGACCCGGCCATCTCCGCCCTCGTTATCGATACCGACGAACTGCTCTACCTCGGCCTCAGCCGGATGCAGGAGCTGGCACCGGCCCTCGAGCGCTTCCGCGCCACGGGCAAGCCCGTGGTTGCCCGCGGCGACTATTTCACCCAGGATCAGTACCTCCTCGCCGTGCAGGCGGACACGGTGATTCTTCATCCCCACGGTGCCCTCGCCCTCGAAGGTTTTGCGAGCTACCTGAACTACTTCCGTGATGCGCTCGACAAGCTCTCGGTGACCATGCACGTGTTCCGTGCCGGGGAGCACAAGTCGATCGCCGAGCCGTTCACGCGCATGGACATGTCCGAGGACGAGAAGGCGATCACCCGGGCCTGGCTGGATGACCTCTGGGGCCAGTACACGACGCTGGTCGAGGCGCGGCGGGCGCTGCCCGCCGGCGCCATCGACGCCCACATCAACGGCTACCCGCAGCGTCTCGCGGCCGAGGACGGAGACCCGGCGAAACTCGCCCTCGCGGATGGCCTGGTGGACCGGCTGCTGTCCCGGGAGGCGGCCAACGACTATCTCGTGGAGCTGGTGGGCGCCGCGGATGACGACGGTCGCTTCGAGGCCGTACCCTTTGACCGCTACCTGGCCCGCCGCGGCCGGCCCGCGGACCCGAAGGTGGCCAGCCGGGTCGCGGTGGTGACCGCCGCAGGACCGCTGTTTGGCGGTGAGCGCGACCCCGGCTCCATCGGCGCCGAGACGCTGTTGCGCCAGCTGCGCCAGGTCGCCGATGACCCGGACGTCGCGGCGATCGTGCTGCGCATTGACAGCCCCGGCGGCAGTGCCTTCGCCGCCGAGGTCGTGCGCGCGGGCCTTGCCGACATCGCACGGCGCCGGGAACTGCCGGTGGTCGTATCCATGGGCCGGGTCGCGGCGTCAGCCGGCTACTATATCGCGGCCCCGGCGGACGAGATCTGGGCCACGCCAGCGACGATCACCGGTAGCATCGGCGTGTTCCTGGCCTTCCCGACGGTCGAGGAACTGTTCGAGCGCGCCGGTATCGGGACCGACGGGGTCGGTACCACGGAGCGGGCCGGTGCCCTGCGCCTGGACCGGCCCCTGCAGCCGGCAGTAGCCGAAACGCTGCAGCTGTCGGTCAACGACCGCTACCGGAAATTCATCGACATCGTGGCTGCCGGCCGCGGTATGGCTCCGGCGCAGGTGGAGGCCGTGGCCGAGGGGCGGGTCTGGAGCGCGCCCGCGGCGAAAGCCGTCGGGCTCGTGGACGAGCTGGGGAGCCTGGCGGAGGCGGCACGGTCGGCGGCTGCCCTGGCCGGCCTTGAAGAGGGCGCCTACCGGGTGGACTACGTCCAGCCGCCCCAGTCGCCGCGACAGCTCCTGCTGCAAACGCTCGCGGACCGGCTGGGCATAGCCGCGAAGCTGGAAGGGGCCCTGCCGGTCCCGCCGCGGTTCCTGGCGCCGCTCAGCGCGGCCCGGCAGGCGCTCGAAGTCCTCGAGGACCCCGCGCACCTGTACATGCTCTGCCTGGCCTGCGCGCCCTGAGGGCGCCCGTCGCCGGCTGGCGGTCACTCAGTCGGCAGCGGGCGCCTGGTCGTTGGCGGTCGGCGCCGGCTGCCGGAGGTGTACCTCGCGCTGCGGGAAGGGGATGGTAATCCCCGCCTCGTCAAAGCGCAGCTTGACTGTCTCCGTGGTATCCCAGAGCACTGCCCAGTAATCGGCTGCGTTCACCCAGGGGCGCACGAGGAAGTTGACGCTCGAGTCGGCGAGTTGGCCCACGGTGATCACGGGTGCCGGGTCCGCCAGGACGCGGTCGTCTGCGGCGATGATCTCCTCGAGAATCTGCCGCGCCTTGCGCAGGTCATCGTCGTAGGCGATGCCGAACACCATGTCGACCCGCCGTGTCGGCCGCGCCGAGAAGTTGGTGATCACGCCGCCGATGATGCTGCCGTTGGGTACGATCACTTCCTTGTTGTCCGGGGTGGTCAGGATCGTCGTGAAGATGCTGATCTTGTCGACGGTACCCATGGCGCCACCGGCGTCGATGAAGTCGCCGCGGGTGAACGGCCGGAAGATGATGATCAGCACGCCCGCGGCGAAGTTTGCCAGCGAGCCCTGCAGGGCGAGCCCGACGGCGAGGCCCGCCGCACCGAGCAGCGCGATAAGCGAGGTCGTATCGATCCCGAGCTGGGAGAGCGCGGCGATGACGACGAACAGGAGCAGCAGCCAGCGCAGGATCGAGGTCATGAAGCCGACGAGGGCCTCGTCGACCTTCTGTCGCTCGAGGACCTTCTCCACGCCGCGGACGACCAGGGCGACCACACCCCGCCCGAGGTAGAAGATGACGAGGGCGAAAACGATGCGGATGCCCCACGGGATGGCGTAATCGTTGACCAGCGCGTTCAGGTCCAGGCTGCTGAAATCCATCATTCGAATGCTCCGGTTGCGCTACGGAATGCAGGATAATAGTCTGCGACGCCCGACCTGTATATGACACCGCGAGCCCTGACCCGCCATGCACGAAACACCGCTTCGCTCCGTCCTGTTCATGCCCGCGAGCAACCAGCGCGCCATGGACAAGGCCCGCGGGCTGGCCGCCGACGCGCTTATCTTCGACCTCGAGGACGCGGTGGCCCCGGCGGCAAAGGCCGAGGCCCGGGCACAGGCCTGCGCCCAGCTCGCCGCGGGCGGTTATGGCGAGCGCCCCGTCGCGGTCCGCTGCAACAGCCTGGAGACGCCCTGGGGTGCGGACGACCTCGATGCCCTGGCCCGGGCGCCCCTTGCGCAGCTCTGCCTGCCCAAGGTGGAGACGGTGGACGCGGTGGACGCGGTCCTGGCCCGGCTGGCCGCGGCCGGTCGCGAGGAGCTTCCGCTCTGGGCGATGCTGGAAACGCCCCTGGGCGTCGCCAATGCCGCGAGCATCGCTGCGCACCCGGCCGTTGCGGTGCTCGTCCTCGGTACCACGGATCTTGCCACCGCGCTGCGCCTGCCCGCCGGCCGGGCCCGGGAAGGGCTCGCGTACGCGCTGTCGCAGGCGGTGCTCGCGGCGCGCTGCGCCGGCATCCCGGTGCTTGACGGTGTCAGCCTCGTTCTCGATGACGAGGCGCTGCTCGCTGCCGAGTGCGAGCACGGCCGGGCCCTCGGCTTCGACGGAAAGTCCTTGATCCACCCGGCCCAGGTCCCGGTGGCCAACCGGGTGTTCGGGCCCGACCCGGCGGCGCTCGGGCACGCCCGCCGCCTGCTGGCAGCGTGGGAGGAAGCAGAGGTGGCGGGCAAGGGGCTCGCGGTACTGGATGGCAAGCTGATCGAGACCATGCACGTCGACGAGGCGCGGCGCCTGCTGCGCCTCGGTGAGCGCCTCGGCAGCGACTGACCGGGAGCCGGGCCGCTAGCTGCCCCCGGCGCCGGTGACCGCCGCTGCGAGCTCGGCAGCCAGGGCGGAAAGCAGCGCGCTGAGCGCGGCAGCCTGCGTGGCGGCGCGGTCGTCGGCCAGCGGTTCCCGCGCCTCGAAAGTGCCGTGAGCGAGGTCGTTTTCGCCGCTGCCGCCGTGCAGGGTCCAGTCCACGATGGCGACCGCCATCGCCGTCTCGGTCTCAAAGCGATGCACCACCAGGCTGACGCGGCGGTCCGCGGCCGGGGCCGGCCCCGGGAATTGCCTTACTGCCGCCGAATCGAGGCGTGCCGCCAGGTTCGCGACCAGTACCCGCTGGATTCCATGGTCCAGGGCCTCGGCCCAGCGGCGGTCCCGACGGTAGCTGATGCGATGGGGGCCGAGGCGCTCGGCCAGGTCACCGCGCAGGAGATAGTCGGGCAGGGTCACGGGCCCCACCGCGAGCGCCGGTCCGTCGCCGCGGGCGGCGGGCTCGGCGGCCGGCGCCAGGGTAACGTAGCGCAGTTCCAGCGGGCTGGCGCAGCCGGTGGCGAGTAACAGGGCCAGGAGCGGGGCGAGCAGGCGGCGGGGGCTGGGCTTCACGGTCACTTCTCCCGGCGCCCGCGAAGGAGCGCATCCGGTTGATCTTCCAGGGTCTGCAGGACGCCCTGCAGGGAGCGGCTGGCGCGGGATAGCTCGCGCAGCGTTGCCCCCAGTTGCTGCAGCGTGGGCGAGTCGTCAGCGACCTGCCGGCCGAGGCCGCCCATGGCATCGCGGGTCGCCCGCAGAGCCTCCTCGAGGCCGGCCAGCGCGGCCGCCAGGTCGTTGGTCAGCGTTGGCAGGGCATCGCTAACCCCCGTCGCCGCATCACCCACGCTGCCCAGGGTCCGGCTGAGCTCGGGCGACAGCGCGGCGAGGCTGTCGTCGAGGCGTCTGCCGGCGGCCTCCAGGGAGGCCAGGGTGCTGCGCAGCTCACCGGGCAGGGCAAGAAAGTCCTCGTCCTCGACGAAGGCACGCAGACCGTTGACGATGCTCTGCGCCGCTTCGGCCATGGCCGCGTAATCAATGGACAGCAGGGTCCTGCGCAGGATCTCGAGCTCCGTCGGGATCGTGGGGATCTGCGCGTAGGGGGAGTCGAGATCGGCCACGATCACCTCGCTGTCCGGGTGGAAGTCCATCTGCACGTAGAGGAGACCGGTGAGCACGCTCTGCATGTTGAGCTGGGCACGCAGGCCATTGTCGACGAGATAGTCGAGCATGTCGCGACGCCCAAGCTCCTGCCCGCGGACCAGGACGTTGTCGGCGGCCAGCTCGGCCTCGACGATCATGGTGATCTCGGGGCGGTCGGTGGACAGTACCAGCTGGATGTCCGTGACCTGGCCGATGGTCACGCCGCGCAGGGCGACGGGTGCGCCGACATTGAGCCCCTTGACCGACCCGTCGAAGACCATGACGACCCTGTCGCGCTGACCTCCGAAGCCGGCGCCGCCGAAGAACAGGGCCGCGCCGAGGGCAACCAGCAGGGCACCGACGACGAAAGCGCCGATGAGCACACTGTGCCTGCGTTCATCCATGGGGTATGTCCTCCAGTTCCGCGGACCGGTTGAGGAATTGCCGCACCAGCGGCTGGCTGCTGTGATCGCGCAGCCAGCGCGGGTCGCCGCCGTCGATCATGGTCCCGGACCCCGCGTCGAGAAACACCGAGTCGGTCGCGATGCCGAAGATGCTCGGCAGTTCGTGGGTCACCAGGACGACCGTGGCGCCCGTGGACTCTTTCAGCTCCAGGATAAGGTCGTCGAGGCGCCGCGAGCTGATCGGGTCAAGGCCCGCGGAGGGCTCGTCGAAAAACAGGATCTCCGGGTCCAGGGCGATGGCCCGGGCCAGCGCGGCGCGCTTGCGCATGCCGCCGGAAATCGACGACGGCTGGTAGTCCTCGTAGCCCGCGAGCCCGACCAGCGCGAGCTTGTAGCGCACGATCGCGTCGATGGTGTCGGCGCTGTAATCCGTGTACTGCGTCAGCGGCAGGGCGACGTTCTCGGCGAGCGTCATGGCGCTGAGCAGGGCCCCCGCCTGGTAGGTGATGCCCCAGCTGCGGCGCAGGCGTCGGCGCGCGCGGGCGTCGGCGCTGACCAGGCTCTCGTCGCCGTAGCGGATGTCGCCGGCGGCGGGGCGCAGGAGCCCCAGGAGGTGCTTGAGCAGGGTGCTCTTGCCACAGCCCGAGCCGCCCATGATGACGAAGATGTCGCCGCGCTGGATGTCGAAGGTGAGGTCCCGCTGCAGCACTCTGCTGCCGAAGGCCATGGTCAGTCCCTCGACGGAAATGGCGGGCTGAGCGCTCTCCACGTCAGATCCCCAGCTGCTGGCAGAGGATGTTCATGCCCGCGTCCGCCACGATGAGATAGACGATGGCGGTGACGACCGCCTCGGTGGTCGCGCGGCCCACGGCCGCCGCATTGCGCCCGGCGTTCATGCCGGCGCGGCAGCCCGCGAGGGCGATGAGGAAGGCGAAGACCACCCCCTTGGTGAGGCCCACCAGGGCATGGGTAAGAGAAAAGGCGTTCTCCAGCTGGCTCAGGTACTGCAGGGCGCTGATGCCCATGCCCCCGGCCACGATGCCGCCGCCGACGATGCCGAGCAGATCGGCATAGATGATCAGCAGCGGCATGGTCGCGACGAGGGCGAGCATGCGCGGCGCCACCAGGAATTCCAGCGGCGAGAGGCCGAGGGTGGTGATGGCGTCCACCTCCTCGTTGACCTGCATGGTGCCGAGCTGTGCCGCGTAGGCGGCGCCGGTCCGTCCGGCCATGACCACCGCGGTCATCAAGGCACCCATTTCCCGCAGCATGCCGATGGCCACCAGGTCGGCGACGTAGACCTCCGCGCCGAACTGCTGCAACTGCACGGCGCCGAGGTAGGCGAGGATCATGCCGACCAGCACGCTGGTCAGGGTGATGATGGGGAGGGCATCCGGGCCGGCCTGGTAGAGGCAGTCCCGAAGGTCCACCCAGCGGGTGGCCGAGCCGGGAAGGAAGGCGCGCAGGCTGGCGCGCAGGGCATCACCGAGGAAGGCGAGGGAATCGAGGACCTCCTCGCCGATCTCGTGCAAATGCTGCCGCAGGGCGGCGCGGGAAAGCAGCCCGTGGCGCGGCACGGAGGAGGGTTCGGCGGGAGCTGTGGCCGTGGCCAGTTGCAGCAGCGCGGCGAGGCCCTCGGGCAGGTCCCGCCAGGCAATGCTGCCCCCTGATGACCGGCAGACCTCATGGGCCAGGAGCAGGAACGCAGGAAGCCGGGAGTCCCAGTCGACGACGGCATCGGCCTCCACGTCGAGCCGCGCCGGCGGCCCGTTCCGGAGCCGGGCCAGGACCGCGTCGGTGTCCGGCAGCGCGGCGCTGCGCCAGGAACCGGCGAGGCGAAGGCGTGTCGCCTCGGCCTCGACGATCAGGTCACAGCTGGGTTCAGGGGCAGCCACCGCGGCGCGTTACCTGTCTGTTCCTACCGGTGAGGGGCCAGTCTACGGCCGCTTCCGGCGAAGTGCCATCGTGGCGCGGGGTGGTGCCCGCCGGTCTTCGGCTCGCGGATTGTGTTGCGCCGGCTTCCTGCCGGTACCTGCTTACTGGAATGGCAGCGGGTCCTGCAGGGGCCGGATGATGCCCACGGCCTTGTCGTAGATTTCCTGCACCGGGGTAAGATCACCGGCTTCCCGGCGCCGGGAGACCATGGTGGCCGGGAACAGGTAGTTGTCGCTCTGCCGGTAGCGCAGCGCCCGGCTGCGACCGACTTGGTCCTCGTAGATGACCCAGTGCATGTCGAGCGCCTGTGCTAGGAGGTCGCCGAGCACCACGCCCATGGCCTGCAGCCGCCGCCGGTCATCGGCGGTGACAAGGCCCTCGTCGAGGAGGCGCTGCATCAGGGCGATGTCGTTGGCCGGATCCCCCGTAAAAAAGGCGCCCAGCTCGCTGCGCGCGAGATCCTCGAGGTCCTCGCGCTGCTGTGCCAGGTAGCGGCGGTCGAGGTCCGTCAGCTCGCCGATGCGCGCTTCCATGCCGGCGCCCTGCCCTGCGCCCTGGGCGACCGCAGGCGCTGCGCCCAGGGGGCAGAGCAGGGCGCAGAGCGCAAGTACAGGCGACAGACCGCCCAGCGTCGGGCGGGCCCGGACGAGGCGGGCAAGGAAACGGTTTAAGAGAAGCATCGTGGCCATGCTGGCGGTACCGGGCAACATCCTGCGGAGAGAGTAGCGCGGGCGGCGGCGACGCTCAATCCGGCCGCTTCGCCGGTTTCCGGGGCGGTTTCTTTTAATCCTGCCGGCAGTACGCCACGCGCGAGGGGTGAGCGCGGGGAACTCTTCTCACAGAGCGTGCATCGGGGCGGGGCCGGGGAAAGGTTCCCGCACTTCCACCTGGAATCGTGCGAAGAAGCGCAATCCGGTTGTGTTCGGGGCCGCGGCGTGGATAATTGCGCCTTTGGCGCGGTGCGGCCGCGGAGCGCCGCACGCCTGTCCCGTCCCCCGGAGTCCTCGCATGATCACTGGCAGTATCGTCGCCCTCGTCACACCGATGCACGCTGACGGCAGTCTCGACTGGGCGGCGCTCGAGCGGCTCCTGGATCTCCACATAGCTTCGGGTACCGCCGCGATCGGCGTCACCGGCACGACGGGGGAAAGCTCGACCCTTTCCGTGCCCGAGCACATGGCCATCATCCGCCACTGCGTCGAGTACGTCGCCGGGCGGATTCCGGTCATCGCCGGGACCGGTGCCAACGCGACCAGCGAGGCCATCGAACTGACCCGCGCCGCCGCCGAGGCCGGGGCAGACGCCTGCCTGCTGGTCACGCCCTATTACAACCGGCCCACCCAGGCCGGCATGTACGAGCACTTCCGGGCTGTTGCCGAGGCGGTGTCCATCCCCCAGCTTCTCTACAACGTCCCGGCACGCTGCGGCGTCGACCTCGGCAATGACACGACCCTTGCACTGTCGCGGCACGAGAACATCATCGGTATCAAGGACGCCACCGGCAACATCGAGCGGGCCCGCGACCTGCTCGCCCGCGCGCCCGAGGGCTTCGCGGTCTATTCCGGCGACGACCCGACGGCCCGCGAGCTGATGCTTGCCGGGGGACACGGTAACGTCTCCGTTACCGCCAACGTTGTCCCCGAACTCATGGCCGCGCTCTGTCGGGCGGCGATCGCCGGCGATGCGAAGGAGGCGGCCGCCATCGACGAGCGCCTTGCAGCGCTGACCTCCGCGCTGTTCCTCGAGCCGAACCCGATCCCCGTGAAATGGGCGCTGGCCCATTTGGGGATCATTGGCTCCGGCATCCGTCTGCCGCTGACGCCGCTGGACCACAAGCTCGAGGCGGTGGTGCGCGATGCGCTGGCGGGAGTCATGGCATGAGGCGTGCTGCGCCCGTCCTCGCGATCGGACTGCTTGCCGCGGCCCTCGGCGGCTGCGGTTACCTCTTCGGTGATGACGGTTTCTTCCGCGACCGGTCCCAGGCCTATCGCGACGCGATGGAACTCGCCGTGATCGATGTGCCGCCGGGCATGGACAGCTCGGCCCTCGAGGAGCTCTACGCCATCCCGCCGGTGCGCAACGACCTGCTGCTGGCGGGCGAGTTCGAGGTGCCGAGGCCCGCACCGCTCGCCGCCGGTGCCGCGGAGCAGCTGGTGCGCATCCAGAAGCTCGGCGAGGACAGCTGGGCGCTCATCGGTGTCGCACCGGGGCAGCTCTGGCCGCAGGTGCGCAGCTTCCTCTCCGCCGCCGGCGTGCAGGTGGCCCGGGCAGATGCCCGCCAGGGCATCATCGAGTCCGACTGGCTGCAGCTGCAGGATGCCAGCGGCGAGTCCCGTTTCCGCTTCCGCATCGAGCGGGGCGTCCAGCGCGGCACCAGTGAGCTGCACGTGCTGCAGAAGTCGCGCCTCGGCGAAGACAACGAATGGCCACCGGTGTCCGACGATCTCGCCCAGGAAGCGGACATGCTCCGCAGTGTCGCGCAGTACATCGCCAACAGCGCCGAGACCGCCCCGGTCTCGATGATGGCAGACCAGGCGATCAGCGCCGGCGGCCGCATTTCCCTCGAGGAGGACGACGACGGCGAGACCTACATCGCCCTCGGTCTGCCCTTCAACCGCGCCTGGGCATCCCTTGCCCTGGCCCTGGAGGATGCCTCTTTCGAGATCACGGACCGTGACCGCAGTGCGGGCCGCTACTACCTGCGCTTCCTCGGCCCGAGCAAGGAGGACGAGGGCGGCTGGCTCGACTGGCTGACCGGCGGCGACGAGGATCACCCGCTCGCGGACCGGAAATTCCTCCTCACCGTCGACGCCGTGGGCGGCGATGCGGTTGAAATCCGCCTGGCCCGGGACGATGACCGGGAGCCGCTCGAGAAGCGTCAGCACCAGTCGCTCCTTGCGAGGATCCAGGGCAACATCAACTAGGGCGGCAGCCGTGCGCGTCGCCTCTCTCGGCAGCGGCAGCAAGGGCAACGGGACGGTCGTCGCCAGTGGTGCCACCTGCCTGCTTATCGACTGCGGTTTCTCCCTCCGCGAAACGACCCGGCGCCTGGCCCGCCTCGGGCTGGCCCCGGACGATCTCGACGCCATCCTGGTCACCCACGAGCACAGCGACCACGCCGCCGGCGTCGGCACCCTGTCCCGTGGCCACGCTATCCCCGTCTATGCGAGCCATGGCACCCTCGCCAGCGGCCGTCTCGGCGAGTGCGCCGCGCTCGAGCGTTTCAACGCGGGGGAGGTGTTCACCGTGGGCAGCATGACCGTGCGCTCGGTGGCCGTGCCCCACGATGCCCGCGAGCCCTGTCAGTACCGCCTCGCCGCCGGCGGATGCGAGCTCGGCGTGCTGACCGACCTCGGCAGCGTCACGCCCCACGTGGTGGATGCCTACCGCGGCTGCCAGGGGCTGGTGCTCGAGTTCAATCACGACACTGCCATGCTCGCCGCGGGCGAATACCCGCCAGCGCTCAAGCGCCGCGTCGGCGGCGACTGGGGCCACCTCAACAACCGCCAGGCCAGCCGGCTCCTCGCGGCCCTCGACGGCCCGGCGCTTCAGCACCTGGTCATCGCCCACATGAGCGAGCAGAACAACAGCCGGGCCGCCGTTCGCGAGGTGCTCGCCGCGGAGCACCCGGCCTGGCTCGAGCGTGCACACTGGGCGTGCCAGGGCGACGGCTTCGGCTGGCTTTCGCTCGATGGGTGAGCCCGGAAGCCTTGCGGGCATCCGGGCAGTGCCGGAGCGGTAGGAGCGGGTGCGGGAGGATGCCCCCACAAAGCGTGTATCGGGGAGCGACTGGGGGCATCCTCCCGCAGCTGCTCCGGGAATTCACGATCTACCGGCGTGGTCTCAGCAGTGGTCGGGCAGGGTGAGTTCGCCGATGGCGGGCAGGGGTGAAGGGCAGGTCAGCCGGTCGTTGCCCGACAGGTCGAGGCGCTCGAGGCGTTCCAGCGCTAAAAGGGCCGATGGGTCGCGGATACGGTTGTCAGCGAGCAGCAGAATCTCGAGGCCGGTCGCTGCGGCAAGCGGTGTCACGTCCTTGATCGCGTTGCCGGAAAGGCGCACCCGCGTGAGGCCCGTGAACAGCTCCAGACCGGTGAGGTCACGGATGCCGGCCTGGCTGCAGTCCAGCAGTGTGAGGCCCTCGGCGCTGGTGATCTCCCCGTCGATGATGTGCTGGATGACGCACTCGCGCAGGGCCTCGTCAGGTAGCGAGAAATCGCGGAACAGGGCTGGCGGGGTATAGAGCGTTCGCTCGTTGAAGGTCACGGCGTAATCGGCGCAACCCGTGACGAGGAGGGCGGCAAGCAGCGGGGCGGGGGAGTACGATCGCATGGGCGGTTCCATCCGGGCTGCCGCGGGTCGTGGTAGCATAGCACGCGGCGCCGGCCGCAGCGGCGTTGTGCCAGGAGTACCGTCCCCGTGGAAGCCATCAGTCTCGTACAGCGAGGAAACCTGCAGAGCCTCGAGCGCACGCTGCGCCGCCAGTGGCGCCTCGGTCAGAACATCGTGCTCTGCTGGTCCCGTGACCAGAACGGGCTCCTGGTGATTTTCGTCCCGCATTACTTCCTGGGCAACTTCTGCGCGCCGGGCCGGGAGGGCAAGGCCGCCGCGGCGGACAACGAGCGCTACGTGCGCAGCCTGATCTCCGGGCGGCGGCGCAAGACCAGGGAGGAACTCTTTGCCATTGCCGAGCGTCTCGGCGCCGCGCCGACGTTCATCAAGCTTGAGCTGCCGCTCGAGGACACGCCGCCGGTGATCGACGGGGTGGAGCAACTCATCCGCCGCTACGGTCTCAACTTCGTCGAGGGCCGGGGGGTGCTGCTCTTCGACATCTGCGATTTCTCGCTGCACACGCCCTTCGAGCAGGCCAGCCAGCTGAACAGCCTGTCCTACTCCATGAACTCGGTCTACAACAAGCTCTCCGCGCTCGGCCTCGAGATCCACTTCGCGCGCACGACCACCGGCGACGGTTACTACGTGTGGAACCGCGATACGGGGCCCGAGGCGGACCGGCTTCTCTTCGACTTTCTCGTGCTCACGGTGCTGGACAACGCCCTGGCCCGGGCCGCCTCCCGCGGCAAGACCGTGCCGGTGATCCGCGCCGGTTTCCACTGCGGCAGCCACTATGAGCTCTACCAGGCCGAGGGTGTGAACCCGAGCGTGTTCAGCTACATCGTCGGCACGGTCACCATCGAGCTGGCACGTATGCTGGAGGCGGCGGAGCCCGGACAACTGCTCGTGGGTGACTTCGAAGGTGGTGCGCCGGCTTTCGTGGCGGAGCGCAGCGAAGGTCTCGCCCGCGTGTGCGGCCTCAAGATGATGGGCCAGTCGATCGATACGCTCCAATGCTGGCTGACGGAGGGCGCCGAGGGCGGCGAGCCGCGGGCGCTGGCCTTTCGCGACAAGCACGGCCTCTCCCACCGGGCGTACAATCTCGAGCTCGCCGTCGACCTGGAGGGTGACCCCCTGCACCTGGGCCTGCGCCCCGGGGAACTGTGACCGGTCAGCCACGACTCGCCGTCGCCCTCGGCGACGGTGGCGACCCCGCGCTGGCCCGCCGGCTCGCTGCCTCGCTGTCGCTGCCCCTGCTGTCGCAACCGGGAGACGACCTGGAGCTGCTGCTGCTCGTTGATGCCGCCGGCCCGGCGCTCCGGCCCCTGGGGCCCGGCGCCTCCGGGCCGGTGCGCTGTCGCTTCGATGACGCGGCCCTGCGGCACCGGCGCCGCGGCGGGCACAACGAGGCCATCGGCCGGGCCCTCGCCGTGGGGCGCACGCCGGGCGCACGCATCATCGACGGTACGGGCGGCTTCGCCCGCGACGCCTTCGTGTTGGCGGACCTCGGCGCCGAGGTCACGGTCTGCGAGCGCCAGCCGGTGCTCGCGGCGCTCCTCGCCGAGGCCCTGGCCGCCGCCGCGGGTGCAGACGATCCCTGGCTGCGGGAGGTTGCCGGGCGCCTGCAGCTCGTCGCCGCCGACGTGCGCACCCTGCCGGCGGAGACGCTCGCGGCGGCCGACGCGCTCTACCTCGATCCCATGTTTCCACTCGGCGGCAAACGCGCGGCCTCCGGCAAGGCGATGACCGTGCTGCAATACCTGCTCGACGACGACGAGACGTCGGCGGGCGGGCTGGTTGAATGGGCCCTGGCGCAGCCGGTTCGGCGCGTGGTGGTCAAGCGGCCGCGGCGTGCGCCTCCCCTCGGCGGCCGCCGTCCGTCCCACAGCCTGCCCGGGCGCGCCGTGCGCTTCGACGTCTATCCGAACCCCGACCACGACAAGACACAACGGGAGTGACCCTCCATGACCGGTGAAACGACCCATGACAAGCTCGATGACAAGCCCGATGACAAGCCTATTGCCCTGGTGACCGGCGCCTCTTCCGGCCTCGGCGAGGCGTTCCTGCGCCAGCTCGCGCCACGTTGCCGTCACCTTCTCGCGGTGGCCCGCCGCGGCGACCGGCTGGCGGCGCTGGCGGCGGAACTGGCGGATACGGTCACCGTTGAGCCGCTGGTCGCGGACCTGGCCACGGTGGAGGGCCAGGTCCGCGTCGTGGAGGCCGTGCGCCAACGCGGCCCGGTGCAGCTGCTGGTGAACAACGCGGGCTTCGGCACTTTCGGACCCTTTGCCGGGAGCGACATCGACCAGGAGCTGGCCATGGTGCGCCTGCACCAGGACGCCACGCTGCGCCTCACGCGGGCAGCGCTCCCCTTCATGCGGGAGGCCGGCGGAGGGCAGGTCATCAACGTCGCCTCTATCGGTGCCTTCCTGCCCATGCCCAGCACTGCAGTCTATGGTGCGACGAAGGCCTTTCTCAGTGCTTTCTCCCTGTCACTGCAGGCGGAGGAGGGGCGCCACGGCATCCGCGTCCAGGCCCTGTGCCCGGGCCTCACGCGCACGGAGATCCACAGCCGGGAGACCTTCGAGGGCTTCGACCCGTCGCGCATGCCGGAAGAGCTCTGGATGGAGGCGGATGCGGTGGTCGCCGATAGCCTCGCCGCGCTGGACGACCCCGACGCGGAGGTGGTGCTGGTTCCCGGGGCGCAGAATCGCGCCATGGTGAGCGGTGCGCTCGAAAAGCTCGCGCGCTCAGTCGGCCAGTAGGCGTTCCAGGATGTCCTCGTAGATCACGGCGAGGGTCACCAGGTCTTCACAGCGCACGGTTTCGTTCACCTGGTGAATGGTGGCGTTCACCGGACCGAGTTCCAGCACCTGGGCGCCGGTTGGGGCGATGAAGCGCCCGTCGGACGTGCCCCCCGCCGTGGACAGGAGTGTTTCCCGCCCGGTGACCGCACGGATCGCCGCCTGCGTGGCGGCGACGAGTTCGCCCTCGGGCGTCAGGAACGGTTCCCCGAACAGGGTCCAGTGCAGGTGATAGTCGAGGCCGTGGCGGTCGAGGATTTCCTCGGTGGCGGCCTTCAGGCCGTCTGCCGTGGACTCCGTGGAAAAGCGGAAGTTGAACAGCGCCGTGAATTCCCCGGGGACGACATTGGTGGCGCCGGTGCCGCCGTGGGCATTGGTGAGCTGCAGGCTGGTCGGGGGGAAAAAGTCGTTGCCGTTGTCCCAGTGCCGCGCGGTGAGTTCGGCGAGGGCGGGCAGGGCGCGGTGGATCGGGTTGTCTGCCCGGTGGGGGTAGGCCACGTGCCCCTGCACCCCGCGCACCGTGAGGGTGGCGCCCAGCGAGCCGCGGCGGCCATTCTTGACCACGTCGCCGATGTGTTCCGAGCTGGAAGGCTCGCCCACCAGGCACCAGTCGATGGTGGTGCCCTGCTCGGCCAGCCATTGCACCACGCGAACGGTGCCGTCCGTCGCCGGCCCTTCCTCATCAGAGGTGATGAGGAAACCGATACGGCCGCGGTGGTCCGGATTGGCGCTGACGAAGCGCTCGGTGGCGACGATCATCGCCGCCAGGCTGCCCTTCATGTCCGCCGCGCCGCGGCCGCGAAGCATGCCGTTTTCTTCCGTCGGCGTGAAGGGGTCGCTCTCCCAGGCAGCCGCCGGTCCGGGCGGGACGACGTCCGTGTGCCCGGCAAAGGCGAACAGGGGACCCGCGGGATCGCCGCGCTCCGCCCAGAAGTTCTCGGTGTTGCCGAAGGGCAGGGGCGTGCAGCGAAAGCCGAGGGCGGCGAGCCGGTCCATCATCAGCACCTGGCAGCCGGCGTCCTCCGGGGTGACCGAGGGACGGCTGATGAAGTCACGGCAGAGGGCGATGACGGGGTCCACGGTGACGGAAGCGGCGGCTAGTTGTGGCTGTGCAGCGCTGCGTTGAGCTGCACCGCGCTGCGGTTGGTCTGGCATTCGACGGCGCCATTGAGCGAGTTGCGGCGGAACAGGAGATCAGACAGGCCGGCGAGGTCGCGGGCTTTCACGGTCTCCGCGGGCTGTCCGTCGCTGTCCAGCACCGTCACCTTGGTGCCGGCCGTGACGAAGAGGCCCGCTTCCACGGTGCAGCGGTCACCGAGGGGAATGCCGATGCCCGCGTTCGCGCCGATGAGGCACTGGCGGCCGACAGAAATCACGATATTGCCGCCGCCGGAGAGCGTGCCCATGGTGGAGCAGCCGCCACCGAGGTCCGATTCGGCGCCCACGAAGACGCCCGCGGATACGCGCCCCTCGATCATGCCGGGGCCGTCCGTCCCGGCGTTGAAGTTGATGAAACCCTCGTGCATGACCGTCGTGCCCTCGCCGAGGTAGGCGCCGAGGCGCACCCGCGCCGTGTGCGCGATGCGCACGCCGGTGGGCACCACGTAGTTGGTCATCTTCGGGAACTTGTCGACACAGCTCACCTCGAGCACCCGGCCGGCGAGCCGGGCGGTGAGCTGTCGGTCGGCGAGCTCGGGCAGGGCGATGGGGCCCTCGTCGGTCCAGGCGACGTTGGGCAGCAGACCGAAAAGCCCCTCGAGGTTGGTGCCGTGCGGCTTCACCAGGCGGTGCGATAGCAGGTGCAGCTTCAGGTAGGCTTCCGGCACCGAGGTGGGGGCGGCGTCGCTTTCGAGCAGCGTGCAGGCCACAGGCCGCCCGCTGTCGCGCAGGCGCGCGGCGAGCGGACCCATAGCCGGGTCGTCGGCGACGGCCTCCGCGAGGTCGGCGAGCGCTTCCGCGGGCAGGGGTTCGGCACTGGCGAAGGCACGGACCCGTGCGGCGGTGTCCGGCGCCGGGGCGAGCAGCGGCTGCGGGTAGAACACGTCCAGCCAGTTGCCCTGGCTGTCCCGGGTGCCCGGGCCGATGCCCAGGGCGAAAACGCTGTCGGTCATGGTGTTTCCTTTACTGGTTCCGCTGGTTCCGCTGGTCGCGCGGTGGGTGACTCAGAGCGTGTGACGTTCGAAAAGGTGTTCGTAATCCGTCTCCCGGAAACCGGTGTGCAGGCCTGTGCCCAGATCCAGCAGCGGTCGTTTGACCAGGGTGGGGTGCTCGGCGATCACGGCCGGTGCGCTCGCTGCGTCAAGCCCGTCACGGGTCGCCGGGGGCAGGGCGCGCCAGCTCGTGCTGCGGCGGTTGACGACGGCGTCGAGGCCGAGCTCGTCGATCCAGCGCGCAACCTCTGCCGGGTCCACACCGTCTTCGCGCAGGTCGTGGAAGCGGTACTCGATGCCGTGCCCTTCCAGCCAGCGGCGCGCCTTGCGCACCGTGTCGCAGTTGCCGATGCCGTAGACCGTGATCACTGCTTGCGCCCTCCCGGGGGCCGCTTCGGGGCCGAGAGGATAGCAAAAGGGGCCCCGCGTCGCACCGGCCGGGTGGTTCACGCCTTGCGTGTTTTTTTCGGGTGCTTCCGCTCCGGGTAGCAGGTGCGGCAGATCTCGCAGACCCGGCCGTCGCAGCCGCGGGCCGTGCAGAACTCGCGGCCGTAGAAGATGATCTGCAGGTGCAGGTCGTTCCAGGCCTCCCGCGGGAACAGGCGCTTCAGGTCGCGCTCGGTCTGCGCCACGTTCTTCCCGGAGGACAGGCCCCAGCGCTGCGCCAGCCGGTGGATATGCGTGTCCACCGGGAACGCGGGCACGCCGAAGGCCTGCGCCATGACCACGCTGGCGGTCTTGTGGCCGACGCCGGGCAGGCGCTCCAGGGCGTCCATGTCGTCCGGCACCGCGCTGCCGTGCTCCTCGACCAGGATCTCGCTCAGGCGCCTGATGGCCTTTGCCTTCTGTGGCGACAGCCCACAGGGGCGGATCAGGGCGCGGATTTCCTCCTCCGGCAGCGCTGCCATGGCCCCGGGTGTGGCTGCCCGGGCAAAGAGGGCCGGTGTGACCTGGTTGACGCGCTCATCCGTGCACTGGGCCGAGAGCAGCACGGCCACCAGCAGTGTGAACGCGTCGCTGTGGTCTAGGGGGGCCGGCGGGTCCGGGTAGAGTTCCGCCAGCCTCGCCTGGATGAAGGCGACCCGCTCCGGCTTGCTCAGCACGACAGCCGCTGCAGCAGGGCGCGGATGCGCCGGGCGGCCTCGACGCAGTCGTCGAGCCCGGCGACCAGCGCCAGGCGTACGCGGCCGGCGCCGGGGTTGCCGGCGCCGGCGTCGCGGCCGAGGTAGCGCCCGGGGAGGACGGTGACGCCCTCCTCCGCGTAGAGGCGGCGGGCGAAGGTCCGGTCGTCGACCGGCGTCTCGGGCCAGAGGTAGAAGCCGGCGGGGGGCTGCGATACCCCCAGCGGTTCGCCGAGCAGGTCGAGGACAGCGCGAAATTTCTCACGGTAGCGCTCGCGGTTCTCCCGCACGTGGCTTTCGTCGCGCCAGGCGGTGATGCTGGCGAGCTGATGATGCGGCGGCATGGCGCAGCCGTGGTAGGTCCGGTAGCGGGTGAAGGCCTCGATGAGCGCCGCATCACCGGCGACGAAGCCCGAGCGCAGCCCCGGCAGGCTGGAGCGCTTTGACAGGCTGTGGAAGCTGAGGCAGTTCCGGTAGCCGTGATTACCGGCGAGGTGGCAGGCGTCCAGGAGCCCCGGCGGCGGGGCGTTTTCGTCGGCGTAGAGCTCGGAGTAGCACTCGTCGCTGACCAGGACCACGTCGTGCGCAAGCGCCCGCTCCACGAAGGCGGCGAGCTGCTCCCGGGAGAGCACCGCGCCGCTAGGGTTGCCTGGCGTGCACAGGTACAGGAGCTGGCAGTGCTCCCAGTCCTTCGGGGTGAGGTCGTCCGGGTCCGGCAGGAAGCCGCGCCCGGCGGTGAGGTCGAGGAAGCGTACCTCCGCACCGGCGAGGAACGCCGCCCCCTCGTAGATCTGGTAGAAGGGATTCGGCGTCGCCACCAGGGCCGGGCGGCTGCGGTCCACGCAGGCCTGCGCGATCGCGAAAAGGGCTTCCCGGGTACCGTTCACCGGAAGCACCTGGCGCTCCGGGTCGGGCGCCGGCAGGCCGTGACGCGCGGCCAGCCAATCCGCGACTGCCTCGCGCAGGGCGAGGTCACCGCGGGTGGCGGGGTAGCGGGCGAGGCGGTCGAGGGAGCCGGCGAGCACGTCGCAGACCGCGGCCGGCGGGGCATGCTGCGGCTCGCCCACGGAGAGGGCGATGGGGCGTTTGTCCGCCGGTGGCGCCAGGTCCGCGAACAGCTCGCGCAGGCGCTCGAAGGGGTAGGGCTGAAGCCGCGTAAGGTCCGGGTTCACGCCGCCTGCTGCCCGTCGAGCTCGCGGCAGATCGCGTCCTGGATGTCGCGGCAGCGCGCCGGATCGGTGAGCGGACGCTGGGCGTTGTCGGTGATGAAGAAGACATCCTCCACCCGCTCGCCCAGGGTCTGGATCTTCGCCGCCTGCAGCACGACGCCGTAGCGCACGAAGACCTCACCGATGCGCGCGAGCAGCCCGGGCCGGTCCGGCGACATGACCTCGAGTACCGTGACCCCCTTGGCCTCGTCGGTGCTCATGGACGTCTCCGTGGGCAGGGTGAAGGAGCGCATCTGCCGCGGCATGTGCCGCTGTACGATGGCCACGCCGCGGGCCTCGTCCGCGAGCGCCCGGCTCAAGTGCTCGCCGATGTGCTTGAGGCGGCCGGCCTCCTCGTCGAGGGGGGCGCCGCTGGAGTCGAGCACGTAGAAGGTGTCGAGGCTCATCCCGTCGCTGCCGTTGTAGACCCGGGCGTCGTGGACGCTGAGGTCGAGCTGCTCGAGCTCGGCGCAGATGCGCGGAAAGGTGCCCTTGTCGCTGCGCGCATGGATGAAGATCTGCGTGGTGTTGGCGACGCTGGATTCGACGGTGTTGCGCACCAGCACCAGCGGCTGCTCCCGGTCGTGGTGGCCGGCGATCGCCTCCGTGTGCCAGGCAATATCCTCGGCGCGCTCGCGCAGGAAATAGTCCTCGCCCCGCTGTTCCCAGAGCGTGTCGAGCTCGTCCTCGGTAAAACCGCGGTACTCCAGCAGCTCCATCGCGGCGCGGCGTGTCTCCTTGATCCACTCGTTCTTGTCGATGGGGTTCTCGAGGCCGCGGCGAAGCGCGCGCTTGGTCTCGGCGTAGAGCTGGCGCAGCAGGCTGCCCCGCCAGGCGTTCCACAGCGTCGGGTTGGTGCCGGTGATGTCGGCGACGGTGAGGGTGAACAGGTAATCGAGGCGTTCCTGGGTGCCCACGTGGCGGGCGAACTGCTGGATCACGTCCGGGTCCGAGATGTCCTTGCGCTGGGAAACGGCGGACATGAGCAGGTGGTTGCGCACCAGCCAGCTGACCAGCTCCGTGTCCCGCCGGCTGAGGCCGTGGTCGCGGCAGAAGACCTCGGCGTCGACGGCGCCGAGCTCCGAGTGGTCGCCGCCGCGGCCCTTGCCGATGTCGTGGTACAGACCGGCGATATAGAGCAGCTCGAGCTTCGGCAGGCGCCGGGCCACGCGGCCCGTCACCGGGAAGCGCTCGTCGCTCTCCGGGCGCAGGAAGCGGCGCATGTTCTCCACCACCTGCAGGGTGTGTGCATCCACCGTGTAGGTGTGGAAGAGGTCATGCTGCATCTGCCCAACGATGCGTCCAAAGGCGGGCAAATACTTGCCGAGGATGCCGTAGCGCGACATGCGCCGCAGCTGGCGCGTCATGCGGTGCGGGCAGCGGAGGATGTCGAGAAACAGGGCCTTGTTGGCCGGATCCGCGCGGAAGTCGTCGTCCACCAGGTGGCGGTGTTCGCGGATCAGCCGGATTGTCGGTGCGGCGATGCCCTTGACAGCCGGGTTGCTGCCGGCGAGGAGGAAAACCTCGAGGAGAGCGCCCGGCCGTTCGCTGAACAGGTCAGGGCGCCGGGCGGCGATGTAGCCGTTGCGGATCTCGAAGCTGTCGTTGATGGTCTCGACCTCGTCCTCGCTGTCGGTGCCGAGGATGGCCTGGTCAAAGGTTTGCAGGAGGAGTTCGTTGAGCTGGGCGATGGCCAGGGCCCAGCGGTAGTAGACCTGCATGAATTTCTCGACGGCGAGTTTCTCGTCGTCCGTGAACCCCCACTGCCGGGCGAGGGCACGCTGGTGGTCGAAGAGCAGGCGGTCTTCCTCCCTGCCGGCGAGCAGGTGCAGGGCGTAGCGTACCTGCCAGAGGAACTCCCGGCCGCGTAGCAGGATCTGCGCCTCCTCTTCCGTGAGCAGGCCGTTCTCCGCCAGTTCCTCGACGCTGCTCCAGCCGAAGTGGCGCCGCGCCAGCCAGCCGATGAGCTGCAGGTCGCGCAGGCCGCCGGGGGAGCTTTTCACGTTTGGCTCGAGGTTGTACTCCGTGTCGGCAAATTTTTCGTGGCGGGATTCCTGCTCCTCGCGCTTGGCCTCGAGGAAGGCGCGGGCGCTCCACATGTGCCCGGTGCTGGTGCGCTCGCGCAGCTCCGCAAGCAGCGCGCCGTCGCCGGCGAGCAGCCGGGCTTCGAGCAGGTTGGTGAGGATGGTGATGTCGTCGCGGGCGCGCCGGGTGCATTCATCGACACTGCGCACGCTGTGGCCCAGCGACAGGCCGAGGTCCCAGAGGAGCGTCACGAAACGCTCTACGGCGACCTCGGGCACCGCGGCGCCATCGCCGTGAAGCACCAGCAGGTCGATGTCCGAGTGAGGGTGCAGTTCGCCCCGGCCGTAGCCGCCGACTGCGACCAGTGCCAGCGGCGCCGGGCCCCAGTCCACCCGCGACCAGAGCTCTGACAGCAGGCCGTCGATGACCAGCGCCCGGCCGCGGATCAGCGCGCCAGCCGGTTCACCCGCCGTGAAGGCCGCGTCGAGGGCGGCGTTGCACTCCGCCAGCATGCTGCGCCCGGCCGCGACGAGGCCGTGTTCCGCAGCGCGGCTGCGGAAGTCGTCGGCGTCAAACAGGGGCTCGGGAAGCGGTGCCATGGGAGAAGTTGCCGGCCGCCTAGCTGAACGGCTCTTCGCTGCGCCGGGTGAGAACCTCGCAGCCGTCGCTGGTGATCGCGATGGTGTGCTCCCACTGGGCCGAGAGGCGGCCATCGCGGGTGGTGACGGTCCAGCCATCCTTCTGGTTCAGCCGCGTGTGCCGGCGGCCGGCGTTGATCATCGGCTCAATGGTGAAGGTCATGCCCGGCTCCAGGGCCAGCCCCTCGCCGCGACGACCGTAGTGCAGCACCTGCGGGTCCTCGTGAAAGCCCCGGCCGATGCCGTGGCCGCAGTACTCGCGGACCACCGAGTAGTGGTTGGCCTCGGCGTGCTGCTGGATGATGGCGCCGATGTCCCCCAGCCGCGTGCCCGGTCGAACGATCTCGATGGCCCGGTACAGGCATTCCTGCGTCACCCGCACGAGGCGCTCGGCATGCGGCGCGATATCGCCGACACCGACCATGATGCTGGTATCGCCGTGGAAGCCGTCCTTGATGACCGTGACATCGATGTTCACGATGTCCCCCTTCTTGAGTTTCTTGCTCTCGCTGGGAATGCCGTGGCAGACCACGTCGTTCACCGAGGTGCAGATGGAGCGGGGGAAGCCGTGGTAGTTCAGGGGCGCCGGGATGGCCTCTTGCGTACCGGTAATGTAATCGTGGCAGATGCGGTCCAGTTCGCCGGTGGTCACGCCGGGCACGACCTGCGGCCGGATCATTTCGAGGACCTCCGCTGCGAGGCGGCCGGCCACGCGCATTTTTTCCAGCTCTTCCGCCGACTTGATTGAAACAGCCATGGGTCATCCGTTGCCGTGAATGGGCCCCGGCGTGCGCCCCGGGGTAATGCCGGCCGCGTAGTGTAACGCATGGAGGGGGCACCGATAACGGGGCCGTGGCGCGCCAGGCAAGCCCGATGCCAGCGTCGCCCCTGCCGGCCTTTCCTTCCCGGGCCCGCTGTGCTATAAAGCGCGCGCCGCGGAAGCTCGCGGTAAATACGCACACATGCCGCAACCCGCACCAGGGTGCCGTCAGTGACGGTTTGTTGCCGGGGGCATGTGGAGGACCCAACCCGAGAAAAGGTAATTGTCATGTCCCAGGTAAGCATGCGCGACCTGCTGCAGGCCGGCGCGCACTTCGGGCACCAGACCCGTTTCTGGAACCCCAAGATGGATCAGTACATCTTCGGTGCCCGCAACAAGATTCACATCATCAACCTCGAGCACACGGTGCCCGCGTTCAACGACGCGCTGTCGCTGGTCAAGACCATGGCCGGCAACAAGAACAAGATCCTGTTCGTCGGCACCAAGCGCGCCGCCGGCAAGATCATCAAGGAGCAGGCGCAGCGCGCAGGAATGCCCTACGTCAGCCACCGCTGGCTGGGCGGCATGCTCACCAACTACAAGACGATCCGCGCCTCCATCAAGCGTCTGCGCGAACTCGAGGCCCAGCAGGCCGATGGCACCTTCGCCAAGCTGACCAAGAAGGAAGCGCTCATGCGCGCCCGGCACATGGAGAAGCTCGAGCGCAGCATCGGCGGTATCAAGGACATGGGCGGCCTGCCGGACGCGCTGTTCGTGGTCGATGTGGACCACGAGCGCATCGCCATCACCGAGGCGAACAAGCTGGGCATCCCGGTCATCGGCATCGTCGATACCAACAGCGACCCGGATGGCGTGGACTACGTGATCCCCGGGAACGATGACGCGATCCGCGCCATCAAGCTCTACGTGACAACCGTCGCCGATGCCTGCATCGCCGGCCGCGTGGAGTCCGGCGAGGCCGTGGCCGCCGCGGACGAGTTCGTGGAAGAGCCCGCCGCCGCGTCTGACGACGCCGCTGCCGAGGCCGCCGACGCGGGCTGATTCTTCCGGCGGCAGCGCGCCGCCAGCACGCGACAGGGTACGGGCCCGCCGGCATTGCCGGGCGGGCCCTCAACGTTTAGACAGAATGTCGGTTTAGACAGGATTTTGACCGGCCCGGCAGCGCCGGGTCGACACCGCAGGAGGTACTGCAATGTCTGCAGCATTGGTCAAGGAACTTCGGGAGCGGACCGGGCTCGGCCTGCTCGAATGCAAGAAGGCCCTCGCCGCCGCCGATGGCGACATCGAGAAGGCGATCGAGGAACTGCGCAAGTCCAGCGGCATGAAGGCGGCGAAAAAAGCCGGCCGGACCGCTGCCGACGGCGTCGTCGCTGCCCGCGTGGCCGAGGACGGCAGCTACGGCGTGCTTGTCGAGGTCAACAGCGAGACCGATTTCGTCGCTCGCGATGGCAGCTTCCTCGGCTTCGTGGACAGCGTCCTCGAGAAGGCCTTCAGTGAACGCCAGGAGGATGTCGCCGCACTCATGGAAGGGGAGCTGGAGCAGGCGCGCGAAGGCCTCGTCCAGAAGATCGGCGAGAACATCAGCGTGCGCCGGGTAGCGCTGCAGGAAGCCAGTGACGGTGTGGTCGGCTCCTACGTGCACGGTAACAACCGCATCGCGGTGCTGGTGCAGCTGCAGGGCGGTGACCAGGACCTGGCCCGCGACGTCGCCATGCACGTCGCCGCGGTGAACCCGCAGGTGGTATCGCCGGACGACATGCCGGAAGAGCTGGTCGCCAAGGAGAAGGAGATCTACACGGCGCAGGCCCTCGACTCCGGGAAGCCGCCGGAGATCGTCGAGAAGATGATCGGCGGGCGGATCAAGAAGTTCCTCGCCGAGAACAGCCTCGTCGAGCAGCCCTTCGTCAAGGATCCGGAGACCAGGGTCGGCAAGCTGGTCTCCGCTGCCGGCGCCTCCGTGGCGGGCTTCTGCCGCTTCGAGGTGGGCGAGGGCATCGAGAAGGAAGAAGTCGACTTCGCCGCCGAGGTCGCAGCCCAGCTGGGCGGCTGAGGGCCGCAGCGTTGACGGAAACGGGGCCCTGGCCCCGTTTTTTTTGCGCTTTGCAATGTTGCAGGGTGCGTAGCGATTCAGTGCAAAGGCCGATTTCCCGGCAGGTTGCGTTCCGGGCCGGCTGCTGGAGGATGCCCCCAGTCGCTCCCCGATACACGCTTTGTGAGAGAAGACTCCCGCCCTCGCCCCTTGGGCCCAGCGTACTTTGAATGCTGAAGCGGTAGGGGCGGGGGTTGTGAGGGGGCCCCCCAAAAAGCAGCCCTGGGGGGGGACGGGGGGGGCCCCCCCACAACAAACCAGAAAAAAAAACCCCAAGGA
>NZ_JBTOLW010000023.1:0-60960 GCF_054552115.1 Pseudohaliea sp.
CCCCCCCCCAGATCCCTTTTTGGGGGGGCCCCCCACCCGCAGCCGCCCCTACCGCCTCAGCCCGGGGGAGTGTGACGATTTTTTGCCGTGACGGTTGATCTGGGTCAGGTGTTTCCGGGTAACGCGCGCCGAAGCCATGGTCAGCCGTGGTGCGTATGGCCCTCCATCGGGCCGCCCTCCATCGGCATCGACGGGGGCGCTTCGCCGGGAACCGGCAGGCTGCGCTCCAGCAGGTGGCCGCCGTGGCTGGCGACCAGGTAGAGGGTCCAGAGCCCTGAGGTGATGAGCAGCAGGGCGATGAGAACCTTGAGCCCGCGGCGGCGCAGCAGGGCCTGCACCCCGCCCGCGCCGAAGCTGGTCGCCAGCATCGCCGGCAGCGTGCCCGCGCCGAAGGCGAGCATGAGACTGCCGGCGCCCCAGGCGCTCTGCGCCGTGGCGGCCCAGGCGAGGCCGCTGTAGATCAGACCGCAGGGCATGAGACCCCAGCCGAGGCCGAGGGCAAAGCCCTGTGCGGGGGTGCTGACGGGCAGGAAGCGTGACGAGAAGCGCTGTACCGGGCGCCAGAGCACGGCCCCGGCGCGCTCGAGGACCGTGAGACCGCGCCACCAGTCGGCGATGTACAGGCCCATGAGAATAAGCAGTGCGCCGGCCAGGTAGCGCAGGCCCAGAGTCCAGGCCGCCAGGTTGATGCTGCCGGCCAGGAAGCCGAGCAGGGCGCCGAGGGCCCCGTAGCTGGTGATGCGGCCACCGTGGTAGGCGAAGGTCAGCGTCGGGCGGGTCTGGCCACCCAAGCTCAGGGCGGCGGCGATGCCGCCGCACATGCCCAGGCAGTGACCCGCGCCGGCGAGGCCGATGCCGAACGCCGCGGCGTAGTCGGCAGGGTTCACGGCTGCCCTCCGGACCGCCCGCTGTCGTCGCTCTCACCCGCGTTTGCGAAGTCGTCCTCAGTGTTGCTCCCGTCGGCTCTCGCGTCCGGCGCTTCTTCATCGGCCAGGATGCGCCAGCCCTCCTTGTCGAGGTCGTCGTACTGGCCGCTGTCGATAGCCCATAGCAGGAGCTTTACGGCGATGGCGACGAAGACGAGGGCGATGGGGATGAGGAGGTACAGGCTGTCCATGAGCGCTCCTTAGGGGCGGCGGCAGCGAGCCAGGCGCAGGGAGTTGCCGACAACGAGCAGCGAACTCAGGGACATGCCGATCGCTGCGGCCCAGGGCGGTACGTGCCCCAGGGCTGCCAGGGGAATGCCGACGCCATTGTAGCCCAGGGCCCAGGCGAGGTTCTGCCTGATGACGCTGCGGCATTTCGTCGCGTGCGACAGCAGCAGGCTGACCCGGTCGAGATCGCCGTCGGCGACCACGAAATCCGCCTGGGTGCGGGCCAGGTCCGTGGCGCCGGCCACGGCCAGGGAGGCATCGGCAACCCTGAGTACCGGGGCATCATTCAGGCCGTCGCCCACCATCATCACCACGGCGCCGGTGCGTTGCAGGGCGGCCACGGCGGCGCTCTTCTCTACCGGTGCCAGGCCGGTGCGGACCGTGTCGAAGGCGAGCTCGGCGCCGAGACGCGCCCCGTGCCCGGAGGCATCCCCGGTGAGCAGGGTAAGGCGCAGCCCCCGCGCTCGCGCATCCGCGAGGACGGCCGCCGCTGCGGGTCGCAGTGGGTCCTGCAGGGCGATAAGAGCGCTGGCACCGGCCGCGGAGCAGAGGCCTATCCAGTAGCGGCCGTCCTCCGGGGGATCGTCGAGCCGCGGGCACAGGCGTCTGCAGAACGCCAGGGAGCCGAGATGCCAGCACTGGCCCCGCCATTTTCCCTCGAGCCCTGCGCCGACGTGGTAGCGCACGGCGTCCACCCCGGGGGCGGCCTCGACGTGCCGGAAGGCATCGGCGAGCGGATGGGTGGACCAGGCCTGCAGCGCGGCGCAGAGGGCGAGGACCTCCGGCTCCGCCAGGTCGCCGGTCAGGCGGATCTCGTCGATGGCGAGCTGTCCCGCCGTGAGGGTTCCGGTCTTGTCGAACACGACATCCGATGCCCGGGCCACGGCCTCAAGCGCGTTCTCCCCGCGAACGATCACACCGGCGCGGCGCAGGGCGGCCGCCGCGTTCGCCAGGGCCGCCGGTGTGGCCAGCGCAAGGGCGCAGGGGCAGCTGATCACGAGGACGGACAGGGCGATCCAGAAGGCCTTCTCCGGCGCCAGGAACCACCAGGTGAGTGCCGTTGCGGCGGTGGCAAGGAGTACGGTGCCGATGAACCAGGCGGCAATGCGGTCCGCCAGCTGTGCGATCCGCGGTTTTTCCGTGGCGGCCGCCTCGATGGAGCGCTGCAGGGCTGCGAGGCGGGAGTCCCGGTAGCTGCCGCTGGCCACGAGCTCAATGCCGCCCTCGACATTGACCGTGCCTGCGTAAACCACATCGCCGGCGCCGACGCTGCGCGGCAGCGGTTCTCCGTTGAAAGTGTCCTCGCGCACGGCACTGGTGCCGTCGACGACTTCGCCATCGATGGGGACCATTTCGCCGGCGGGCACGAGAACGCGGTCGCCCGCGGCAAGGCGCTGCCGCGGCCGCTGCTCGACCCGGTCTCCCGCGCGCACCCGAACCGCCGCGGGGAGTGCCGCCTCCGCATCGTTCCAGAGAAAGGCATCGCGATAGCGCAGGCGCTTCTCGGCGAAGCGCGCGAGGAGCAGGAAGAAGGTGAACATTACCACCGAGTCGAAATACACTTCGCCGCTGGCCGTGATCGTGGCGTAGACGCTGGCGCCGAAAGCGAGGCCGATGGCCAGCGCCACCGGCAGATCCATGACCAGCGCGCCCTGGCGCAGGTGACGCCAGGCGCTCTGGAAGAACGGGCGTGCGGAGAACAGCACGACAAAGCCCGCTACCAGCAGGCTGAACCAGCGCAGCAGACCGCGGTACTCGCTGGCGATGCCCTGCAGGTCGCCGGCGTGGAGCGCGATGGCGAACATGCCCACCTGCATCATGCCGATTCCGGCCACGGCCAGCCGGCGCAGGTCTGCCCGGTGTTCCCGGTCCAGTTCCCGCTGCTGCGCGTCGCTGCGGAAGGGGGCGACCCGGTAGCCCATGGCTGCGACGCGGGCGAAGACTTCGGCGAGGGGCAGCACGCCAGCGTCGAGGGTGACATCCAGGCGGGCCTGGGCAAGGTTGACGTTGGCCGCCTTCAGGCCGGGAAGGCGGCGCAGCGTGCTCTCTACCAGCCAGGTGCAGGCGGCGCAGGTCATGCCGCCGAGGAGCAGGCGGGCGCGCAGCAGGCCGTCCTCCCCGCGCTCACTGAAAGTGGCGGCCAGTTCCGGGTCATCGTAGATGCGCCACGGGTCGAGATCGCCGGTGGGGACCTCGGGGGGGCGTTCACTCCAGGCCGTGCGCTGCTCATAGAAGCGGCCCAGGCCGCTCTCGGCGATGAGCGCTGCCACCGCGCGGCACCCGGGGCAGCACATCGGCTGCTCCTCACCGTTGATGCACACGGAAAAATCCGCGCCCGGAGGTACCGCCTCGCCGCAGTGATAGCAGCGCCCGCCCTCCGCGGGGCCGGTATCAGCCGCCGTCGTCACCGCGGAAGTTTCCCGCCTCCAGCGAGCCGTCGAGGCGCCAGCCCCCGTCCTCGCCGGCATCGAGGATCCAGTGCCAGTGGCTGGCGATCGGACCGGGGAGCGCCGCGCTGTAATGCTCCGGTCCCGTGCGGGTGAGCTGGACGGTGAAATCCCGGTCCGCTTCCAGTGGGTGCGACAGCTGCAGCCGGAGGCTTGCATAGCGCTCGATGCCGTCGGTCTCGACCTCGATGCGTTCCCCGGTTATGGCGAGGCGGGCGGCGTAGCCGCGCTGCCGGGCTGTTTCCTGCTTGGCGAGCTGGCGGTTGATGGCGAGCCCGTCCTTATAATACTCGTCGACCACGAGGTCATCGGCGTGGCGGTTCGCGATATACAGTGTGGCGAAGGCCGCGATGACCACCGAGCCCGGCAGCACGATCAGGAACCAGGGCCAGAACTGCCGGTACCAGGGCGCGCTGTCCTCCCGCGCCGGGGAGCCGGGGCGGCGGTTCACAACGGACGCATGAAGCGGGATTCGGCCACGGCGCGGAGCGAGGGCATGTCCTCGGCGACGACCGTGAAGGTCATTTCCGTACTCGGTGCCGCGAGCGCCTCCGGCCGTGCGCTTACGCGCAAGCTGATGGTCCGGACCTCGCCTCCCTCAAGCATGTAGCGGGTGCTGCCAAGCAACTCGGCGCCGTCGATGCCGTCGATGGACAGCGTGAAGGCGTGTGGCTCGCCGTCCATGTTTACGAGGTTCAGCTTGTAGATGTTTTCCACGGCGCCGTCGGTCGTCTCGACGTAGAGCTGGTTCCGATCGCGGATCACGGTCATCTCCAGCGGTATGCGGGTTACGACGTTGTAGCTGAAGACAGCGACCATGACAATGAGCATGGTGATGTAGCCCAGGACCCGCGGCCGCAGCCAGTGGGTAGTCCCGCCCTCAAGCTCGTTTTCACTGGTGTAGCGGATCAGGCCGCGGGGATAGCCCATCTTGTCCATGACCGAGTTGCAGGCGTCGATACACAGGGCGCAGCCAATGCATTCGTACTGCAACCCGTCGCGGATATCGATGCCCGTCGGGCAGACCTGCACGCAGAGGTCGCAGTCGACGCAGTCCCCGAGACCGAGAGCGCCGCGGTCCGCATCGCGCTTGCGCGAGCCCCTCGGCTCACCGCGGTTGGGATCATAGGAGACGATCAGCGTGTCCCGGTCGAACATCACCGACTGGAAGCGGGCATAGGGGCACATGAACTTGCACACCTGCTCGCGCATCCAGCCGGCGTTGACGTAGGTGGCCAGCGTGAAGAACACGGTCCACAGGGCCTGCCACTTGCCCGTCGAGAAGGTGGCCAGTTCCCAGACGAGGTCGCGGATCGGGTAGAAGTAGCCGACGAAGGTCAGGCCGGTCATGAAGGCCACGAAGAACCAGCCGGCGTGCTTGGCGCTCTTGCGCGCGGCCTTTTCCATGGACCAGGGCGCCTTGTCGAGCTTGATGCGCTGGTTGCGGCTGCCCTCGGTCTTCTGCTCGATCCACATGAAGATGGATGTCCACACGGTCTGCGGGCACGTGTAGCCGCACCAGACACGGCCGGCGGAGACGGTCACCGCGAACAGCGAATAGGCGCTGACGATGAGCAGGAAGGCGAGGAGCGGGAAATCCTGGGGCCAGAACGTCAGCCCGAAGATATGGAACTCGCGCTCCGGCAGGTCGAACCAGACTGCCTGGCGCCCATCGATGCTGATCCAGGGCAGCAGGTAGTAGCCGAGGAGGAGAGGCCAGCCGGTGAACAGGCGCAGGCGCTGGTAGAAGCCCTCGATCTTGCGTGTATAGATCTTCTCGCGCTTCTGGTAGAGGTCGAGTTCGGCCACCTCGGCGGGGGCCGCTTCCTGCACGACTTCGATGACGTCCGGATCTTTCATGGGGGATACCACTGGTTGCTGCCGGCGCGTGCCGGCGTTACCGCGCGCGGAAAAAATCCGCGCACGGCAGGTTCGGCGCCTACTGCGCCTGGCGGCTGCTGCCGTAGATGTAGGCCGTGACGATGTGGATCTTGTCCTCGCTCAGCGTCTCGCCGAAGGCCGGCATCTTGCCATTGCGTCCGTTACGCAGCGTCAGCTCAATCTGTTCCTCGCTGCCGCCGTAGAGCCAGATGCCATTGGTGAGGTTCGGCGCGCCCATGGCGGGGTTGCCCTTGCCCTCGGGGCCATGGCAGGCGGCACAGTAACTCTGGTAATGCTGCTTCCCGCGCCCGGCTTTCTCCGCGTCGGCGCTGCGGTTATTGAGCGACAGCACGTACTCGGCGGCTTCATCGATGCCGTCTTCGCCGAGGATATCCTTCCAGGCCGGCATGGCGGCCTGGCGGCCGTTGACGATCGAGTGCTTGATCGCCTCCGGTGAGCCGCCCCAGAGCCAGTCTTCATCGACAATGTTCGGGAAACCGTAGGCGCCGCGGGCATCCAGGCCGTGGCACTGGGAGCAGTTGTTGCCGTAGATGCGCATGCCCATCTTCATGACCTTCGGGTCTTCGGCGATCTCGGCCACGGGCAGGGCCAGGTAGCGGTCGCGCATGGCGCGGTACTTCGCATCCGCCGCGGCGACCTCGTCGGCGTGCTGTTCCTCCTGCGTCCAGCCGAGCAGGCCCTCGAAGTTGCCCATGCCCGGGTACATGGCGAGGTAGCCGATGCCCCAGACGATGGTGATCACGAACATGGCGAACCACCAGGCCGGGAGGGGATTGTCATACTCCTCGATGCCGTCGTACTCGTGCCCCGTGGTTTCGTTCTCGCCCGAGCGCTGGCGGTTGGCGAACAGGATCCAGGTGATCCCCACGATGGTGATCACCGTGAGAATGATGACCCAGTTGCTCCAGAAGCTAGTCATTCCGTCCTTCCTCTTCCTTGGTCCGTTGATTCAGCTCCTCGTCCGCGAAGGGCAGGTTGGCAGCCTCGTCAAAGGTCTTCTTGCGTTTCTTGCTCCAGGCCCAGCCACAGACCCCGATGAAGGCAATCATCAGGAAGAGGGTGGAAAGGCCGCGCAGGTCATTGATATCCATAGCTCAGCGCCGCGTCTGGATCAGGGTGCCGAGCTGCTGCAGGTAGGCGACGAGGGCGTCGATCTCCTTCTTGCCCGCGACCGCGGCCTGCGCGCCGGCAATGTCCTCATCCGTATAGGGCACGCCGAGCTTGCGCAGTACGCTCATCTTCCTGCCCGTGTCCTCGCCGTCGAGGGTGCGCTCGAAGAGCCAGGGATAGCCCGGCATGTTCGATTCGGGCACCACGTCCCGGGGGTTGTAGAGGTGCGCACGGTGCCAGTCATCGCTGTAACGCTGACCGACGCGGGCCAGGTCCGGCCCCGTGCGCTTCGAGCCCCAGAGGAAGGGGTGGTCGTAGACGAACTCGCCGGCGACCGAGTAGTGACCATAGCGCTCCGTTTCGGCGCGCAGCGGCCGGACCATCTGCGAGTGACAGTTGTTGCAGCCCTCGCGGATGTAGATGTCGCGGCCCTCCAGCTCGAGGGCGTCGTAGGGTTCGAGGCCGGCGATGGGCTCGTTCGTTTCCTTCGCAAACATCAGCGGGACCAGTTCCACCAGCGTGCCGAAGCTGATCGCCACGATGATGAGGATGATCATCAGGCCGACGTTTTTCTCTACCTTCTCGTGTTTCATGGGTCAGGCTCCTCAGGCGGCAGTGGCCGACGGTGCCGGCGCTTGCGCCGGGGCGTCCTTGCGGGTGGTCATGTAGACGTTGTAGGCCATGATCAGCATGCCGGCGAAGAACACCGCGCCGCCGAGGACTCGGACAACGTAGCCGGGATAGCTGGCGGCCACGGATTCCACGAAGGCGTAGGTCAGCGTGCCGTCCTGGTTGTAGGCGCGCCACATGAGGCCCTGCATGATGCCGTTTACCCACATGGAGGCGATGTAGAGCACCGTACCGATGGTGGACATCCAGAAATGCACGTTGATGAGGTTGGTGCTGTACATGCGCTCCTTGTTGAAGAGCTGCGGGATCAGGTGGTAGAGCGAACCGATGGAAATCATGGCCACCCAGCCGAGGGCCCCGGAGTGCACGTGGCCGATGGTCCAGTCCGTGTAGTGCGACAGGGAATTCACGGTCTTGATGGACATCATGGGGCCTTCGAAGGTGGACATGCCATAGAAGGACAGGCTCACCACCATGAAGCGCAGGATGGGGTCGTCGCGCAGCTTATGCCAGGCGCCGGACAGCGTCATGATGCCGTTGATCATGCCGCCCCAGGAGGGCGCGAGGAGAATCAGGCTCATAACCATGCCGAGGCTCTGGGCCCAGTCGGGCAGGGCGGTGTAGTGCAGGTGGTGCGGACCGGCCCAGATGTACACGGCGACCAGGGCCCAGAAGTGCACGATGGACAGGCGGTAGGAGTAGACCGGGCGCTCGGCCTGCTTGGGCACGAAGTAGTACATCATGCCGAGAAAGCCCGCGGTCAGGAAGAAGCCCACGGCGTTGTGGCCGTACCACCACTGCACCATGGCGTCGACGGTGCCCGAATAGGCCGAGTAGGACTTGGTCAGGGTGACCGGCAGCGCCGCGCTGTTGATGATGTGCAGGACGGCGACGGTCACGATGAAGGCGCCGAAAAACCAGTTGGCCACGTAGATGTGGCTGGTCTTGCGCTTCGCGATGGTACCGAAGAAGACGACGGCGTAGAGCACCCAGACGATGGTGATCAGCACATCGATGGGCCACTCGAGCTCGGCGTACTCCTTAGATGAAGTGAGCCCGAGGGGCAGGGTGACCGCCGCGGCGACGATCACCAGCTGCCAGCCCCAGAAGGTCATCGCCGCGAGCTTGTCGGAAATGAGCCGGGTCTGGCAGGTGCGCTGGACCACGTAGTAGGAGGTGGCGAACAGGGCGGACCCGCCGAAGGCGAAGATCACCGCGTTGGTGTGCAGGGGCCGCAGGCGGCTGAAGGTGGTCCAGGGCAGGTCGAAGTTGAGGGCGGGCCAGGCCAGCTGGGCGGCGATGAGGACGCCGACCAGCATGCCCACGATCCCCCAGACCACGGTCATGATCGCGAATTGGCGCACCACCTTGTAGTTGTATACCGGGTGCTCCAGCGCAGGGTTGAGCTCAGTCATGATGTCTTACCGTCGTTCGCAGGATGAAAATCGTCAGTTGCTGAATTCTAGTGGCTTTCAATTACAGCTCTTACAGCGCCGCTGCGGGCCCCTCCGCGGGCGCCGGGGTCAGGCATCGGTGAAGGCCGGCGCGGCGCCGTACTCCCAGGCCAGCACGGACACGACCAGGATGCAGACCAGGATCACCAGCGCGATGGCGAGGACGGCGCTGGAGAACAGGAAGCCCCGCTCCTCGGGAATATCCATCACGATCGGGATGCCGAGGTACATGAGGTAGACGGACCAGCTGACAGCGACCACGCCGATAAGCAGGTCCAGCCACAGCGTCGGATAGAAGCCGACCAGGCCCGTGACGAACAGCGGGGTAGCCGTGAGGCCGGCGATGACGATGCCCTTGGCGATGGTGGAGTCGGCACCGTAGGTATCGGACATCCAGTGGATGAAGTAGCCGATGGCCGCAACGCTTGCGACCATGACCATGTAGAAGAGAATGCTGATCTGGAACGCGCTCTCGGTGGTCAGCCGTATCACCTCGTTGTAGCTGCCCACGGTCCAGCCCACGTGACTGGTACCGTAGTACCAGGCGATCGCCGGGAAAACGGCCATGATGCAGGGGTACAGCACAAGCGCATTGCGGGATTTTTCGGGCATGGCGGCAACAGTCCGCCAGGTCGCGCTGGGCTTGGTCAACATGCCGAACAGGTGCTGGATCATGGGGGGGTTCTCCTCGTCGCTTATGGCGCGGAATTCTAACGTTATACCCACTGGGGGGGTTGATGCAGGTCAAGGTGCGGCGCAAAGACGCCGGCAACGCAGGGGACCGGGGGGATTGTAATCGGACCGGCTTGGGCCGGTGCAGGGCGTGCCCTGCCCCGTGAGGGGGTTAGCCGCCTTCGGCGAGCCGCTTCAGGGCATCGAGATCGAGGACCTCGATTTCCTTGTTGTCGACGCGGAGCACATCCATCTTCTGCATGCGGCTGAAGACGCGGCTCACGGTCTCGACGGTGAGCCCGAGGTAATTGCCGATGTCCACCCGGGACATGCTCAGGCGGAACTGCGTGGCGCTCAGCTTGCGCCTGGCGTTGCGCGCCGAGACGCTGAGGATCAGCGCGGCCACCCGCTCGTCCGCGGAACTCTTGCTGAGGAGGGTGATCAGCTGCTGGTCCGCGGTGATCTCCCGGCTCATGAGCTGGAAAAAGTGACGCTGCAGCTGCGGCATGGTCGCGCTCAGCCTCTCGAGCGACGAGAAGGGAATCTCGCAGACGGCGGCGGTTTCCAGCGCCTTGGCGGAGGAGGCATGGACGTTCTTGCTGATGCCGTCCATACCGACGATCTCACCCGGGAAATAGAAGCCGGTGACCTGCTCGCGGCCGTCGTCGGTGGTCTGGTAGGCCTTGAGGCTCCCCGCGCGCACTGCGTAGACGGACTGGAAACCGTCGCCTTCCCGGTAGAGGTGGTGGCCCTTCTGCAGCGGCTTGCTGCGCTGGATGATCCGATCCAACTCGTCCATGTCCCGCGCCTCGAGGGAGAAGGGCAGGCAGATACTGTTCAGCCGGCAGTTGCTGCAGCTGACCTGGAACTCATGGGAACAGGCTTTCTTGGTATCCAGATGCTGCTGCTGGCTGTTCATGCGGACCTTCCTTGTTGCCTAGGGGAAAAGTAAAACCCCGTCGTCGGGCTGTCAAGGAAGCTTTACAGTATGACCGCCTGCGTTGCGGTCACACCGTGGCCGAGAAGCGCCGCCCTGGTTGCCGCTGTTGCCTCTCGAGATATTCGTCGAAGGGCATGCAGATATTGCGAAGGAAGGGTCTGCCCGCCTCGTGGATGCGGATATCCTCGTCGCCGAGCGTGAGCAGGCCGTCGGCCTGGAGCGGGGCAAGGGTGGCCAGCTCATCCGCAAAGTGTTCCTGGAAATCGACGCCGAAGCGGCGCTCGCAATCACCGATATCCAGGGCCAGCTCGCAGATCAGGGTCATGATCACATGGCGGCGCAGCTTGTCCTCGCTCGTCACCATGCAGCCCCGGTTCAGCGGCAGCTCGCCGGCGTCGATGCGGCGATAGTAGTCGTCCAGGTCGCGGGCATTCTGCAGGTAGAAGTCGCCGATCTGGCTGATGGCGGAGACACCGAGGCCAAGCAGGTCGTCGGCGAGCTGCAGGGAGTAACCCTGGAAGTTGCGCTGCAGCCGGCCCTCGCCCTGGGCCAGGGCGAGGTCGTCGTCCGGCAGCACATAGTGGTCCATGCCGATGTGCCGGTAGCCCGCATCCTGCAGGGTGGCACTGATCATCTGCGCCAGCACGAGCTTTTCTTCCGGCTCCGGCAGCGTCAGCCGGTCTATGGAGCGCTGCGGCTTGAAGCGCTCCGGCAGGTGTGCGTAGTTGTAGCAGGCGATCCGGTCCGGACGCAGGGCAACGACCCTGCGCAGCGTCTCGGCCATGCTGTTGTGGTCCTGGTAGGGCAGGCCGTAGATGAGATCGAAGGACAGGGAGCGGAAGCCGTGATGCCGGATGCTCTCGACCAGCCTGGCAACCTGCTCGTAGGGCTGGACGCGGTTGACCGCCTGCTGCACTTGCGGATCGAAGTCCTGGATCCCGAGGCTGATGCGGTTGAAGCCGACCCCCTTGAGCAGGGCCATGGTGGCCACGTCCACGGTGCGGGGGTCGATCTCGATGGAATACTCGCGATAGCCGCGGTCGAGCAGTCGGAAACTGCTCGCGAGCAGGTGCATGAGCTCCGTGATTTCCGCCGGGTCGAGGTAGGTCGGTGTACCGCCGCCCCAGTGCATCTGCGTGACCGGCCGCTCATGGCCGACGAGCTCGCCCTGGAGGCTGATCTCCTGGGCGAGACGGTCGAGGTATTCCCGGGCGACGCCGCTCTTGCGGGTCACTACCTTGTTGCAGGCGCAGTAGTAGCAGATGTCGTGGCAGAACGGCAGGTGCACGTACAGCGACAGCGGTTCGGAGCGCAGACCCTGGCGGGACTGCCAGTTGAGGTAGCGCTCGAGGCGGAAGTCCTCCGTGAATTGCGGTGCCGTCGGGTAGGAGGTATAGCGCGGCCCCTGGCAGGCATACTTCCGGGCCATGGCGATACCTTCCCGCCAGGCGGCAGGGATATCGTAGGGCAGGTCGATGGTCTGGATATCGTTCATAACAGGTCGCGCAGGCCTCCTTCAGGATGCGTAGAGGCTAGCAAGGGGGGGGGCGGGGCGCGTTGATTTGCGTCAACCGCGCCGCGTTCGTTCAGGTTGCCAGGGGACTGAGCTCCAGCGTGACCTCCTCGAGCGGGCGCGGCATGCCGACGCCCCAGCCCTGCAGGTAGTCGACGCCGATCTCGTGCAGCGGCTCGATGAGCTCCACGGATTCGACGCTCTCCGCGATCGTTTTCTGGCCGAGGAAGTGCGCCAGGTCGTTGATGGATCGCACCATGGCGTAGTCGTTGGCATTGGTGTTCAGGTCGCGGATGAACATGCCGTCGATCTTGACGTTGTCCACCGGCAGCTCGCGCAGGTACTGGTGACTGGCCATGCCGGTGCCGAAGTCGTCTAGGGAAAAGGTGCAGCCGATGTTGCGCAAGGTGCGGATGAAGTCGGCGGCCTTGGTGAGGTTCTCGATCGCCCCGGTCTCGGTGATCTCGAAGCAGAGCTTGCTGGTGCCCACGCCGAACTCCGAGATCTGCTCCAGGACGTAGTCCATGAAGCGGTCATCCATGAGGCTGCTCCCGGACAGGTTGATGGAGACCTGCGGGATCACCTTCTGCTTGTCCATCAGGCTTGAAATCCATTCGCAGACGCGCCGGACCACCCAGCGGTCCACGCCGTTGATGAAGCCGAAACGCTCCGCGGAGGTGATGAATTCCGTCGGCGAGAGCAGGCTGCCGTCGTCCTGGCGGATCGAAAGGAGGATCTCGTAGTGGTGCGTGGCCGGCTGGGAGCCGTCGAGCGCGCTCTGCACAATGGGCTGGGCACGGAGCACCAGGCTGTCGGTGGCAATGGCGTCATCGAGCATCACCCGGGAACGCTCGCGCTCCCGCCGGGCGGCCAGGATCTCCTCCTCGTCGCGGTCGTAGGCCACAGAGCAGTTGCGGCCCTTTTCCTTGGCCCGTACCAGGGCCCTTTCCGCCTGCTCCATGACCGTGTCCACGTCCGCGGTTTCACTGGCGATCGGGGCAATACCGATAGATACGGTGAAGCTGATCGCCTCGCCGCCGAGCGGCAGGCTGCTGCCGGCGATGTCCTCGCGGATGCGCTCGGCAAAGGCGAGGGCCTCGTCGCGGTCCCGGTAGGCGAGCACGATACCGAAGCGGTCGCCCTCGAGCCGCGCGGTGACGGAGCGCCGCTCGTTCAGCTGGGAGAGCATCTGCGCGAAGGCGTGAATCACGTCGTCGCCCTGTTCGTCGCCGTAGAGGTCGTTGACCAGGTGGAACTGGTCGATATCCAGGAGCAGGAAAGCGTGCTGCACGTCATTGCGCTGGGCGTGCTCGACCGTGCGCTTGAGCCGCTGGCGAAGCGTGCCCGCGTTGAGCAGCCGGGTCTGCGGGTCATGCGTGCGCCGGAAGGACAGCCGTTCCTGAGTGCGCGCCAGCGCGCCGTAGATCCCCTGGTCGAGCACAGACATGTTGTCCAGCGGATCCGGCGGCGCGAGGCCGTGGCTGAGCTTCCGGGCCAGCTGCAGGCGCGTCAGCTCGCCGACTTTCTGTCCCAGGTCATTGACGAAGGCGAAGCGCTCGCGGTCGTCGCTGATCCAGATCAGGCGCATGCGCTTGCTGTGGCCCTCCTTGTCCCGGTAGCTCATCACCGTGCCGGCGCGAAGCTGGTCCACGCGTTTCAACCAGCGGTGAAGCCGCGGCAGCTGCTCGAGGCGCTCGTCGGGAAGTTCGTCGTCGCCGGCCAGTGGTGCCTCGACGGGCAGCGCTTCCAGCGGCTCTTCGCCGCAGAGCACGGCCTTCAGGTCCCGCAGCGCAGGGCCGTGCCCCACGTTGTCCGGCTGGGCCTGGCGGATCTCGTCCCCCAGCTGATCCAGCTGCCGGCGCAGCGGCTCGGGGAGGCGCGGTGGTGCCTCGCCTGCCTCGACGGCCTCGAGCGCAGCGCACACAGCCTCCAGCGTGGCCACCTGTTCCTGCCACAACGTGGAGCCTTCGCCCTCGCGCACCACGATCTGTCTGAGCAGGTCGCGCCAGCCGGCGTCAAGGAGCTCGAGAAGTACCCGCGGTGCGGAAGGGGGCTTGACGAAAGCGGCGAGCAGCCGGTCGACCGTGCGCCAGGCGCGGCGGAGGTGCTCCCGCCCCTCCACGCCGCTGATCACGCGGGCGATGTTCTTGTTCAGCGTGCGCTCGTGCTGGTCGACCAGGGAGCCGAGCCTGCCAAGCCCGTCCTCGAATACGGCGCTGTCTTCCGCATAGCCGGAGGCGACCAGGGTGACGATGTCCTCGAGCTTCTTCTCCAGGACCCGGTTCGGAAAATTCTCCGTGGTCGCGAGCCGTGACAGCTTGTCGAGGAATCTGTGGGCCGGGTGGCCAGGATCCGCGAAAAAGCGTGGCTCGAGCAGGGACAGGCGCGCCAGGGGAATGCGCAGGCGCTCGAGAAGGGGCTTCACGCCGTCGCTGATGTCCAGGTTGCCGCGCATCGTGCTGAAGACATCGTCGACGAACTCCAGCCTGCTCCCCGCCTCACCACCGACCGCGCGACGCACCGAGGGGTCGGTATTCTCACCGGCGAGGAGGTCGCGCAGGGAGCTGGGGGCGCCGTCAGCTGGCTGCGTTACCTGCTGGAGGCTGAGGAGCGCCGCAGCCACCGTTTCGGCGGAAGCCGCCGGCGCGGTGGCCGCGGCGTCTTCTCCCGGCAGTGGCGCGTCTTCCCGATCGACTTCCTGCCGTGTTTTGAGGGCGTTGACCACGGCGTCATAGATGGCTTCGTGCTTCTGCCGTGGCGCCTCCGGGCGCTCAGGGGGCGACTCCTCGGCTGCCGGGGCCATACCCGCCGATGCATCCGGCCCGGGGGCGGAGCCGGCGCCGTCGTCCGCTGTCTCACGCTGGCGTTCGCGCCCGCTGCGCTGGGACCGGCGCGCCTTGTCGCGCTGGAATTCGATGATGGAGCCACCGCGATAGAGCTCATCCTCCAGCCCGGGCCGGAGGCCCGCCTCGGCAAGGCTGCCGTTGAGGCGGGCATAGAAGCCGGTGAGCCTGCGCACCCACTCCCGGTGGAAGAACCGAAGGCTCTGCCGTAGCGCCTCCGCGGAAAACCCGAGGGCGTGCAGCGCCTCCTCGAGGGCGCGGCACTGGTAGGCGGGATGGAAGAGTGCCTTCGCCTGGCCAGCACCGAGGCCGAAGAGGTCGCTGACCCTGAGCGTGAGACTCTCCAGGTCGATCCGGTAGCGATCCAGCGCATCCCTGATGATGCGCTCGACTTCCAGCCGCTCTTCCATTTCCGAGAAGTTGACCAGGTCGAGGTGGCTGGCGTCCGCCTCCTCGAGGGAAGCCAGGCGCGTTTCCCGTTCCTTCTCGGGATCCTGCAACTGGGCGCGGAGACTGGCTGTGAACAGCTCGCGGAAGCGATCGTTGTTGCGCTTCAGATGATTGAGGGCGTCGTAGTAGGCCTGCCTGGCCTCGGTGTCCTGGCGGGTGGAGGTGGCGAGGTCGAAGAGAAAGTCCGCCAGGCCATTGATGAAGCCGCGCAATTTTTCGTCGAACTCCCCGAGTCCCAGCTCGATCTGGTCGCGGTAGAAGGCGCTGGCGCGCTCCCGGGTCCAGGGTTCGCCGGCGAGGAGCATGCCCAGGGCGCGCGCCGAGGCGGCATCGATACCGTCACGGATACTGAGATCGAGCCATTCCCCGGCATAGCCATTGAGGCAGACAGTCAGCGACAGGCGTTCTCCGTCTGGCCGCGCCAGTTCGAGGACCGCAGGCTTGTTGCCCGCCCAGGCCAGCGCCTCGCCCTGCCTGCCGGCGAACAGGACCGCGCCCGCACCGCGTACTGTGACGCGCCCGTCGGAGGCCACGCCCTGTGGCAAGGTCAACCGCCCCCGGTAGCACTCCTTCTCCCGCTTGCCCCTGTCCATAGCCTGGCTGCGCTCCTCGATGCCGCTCACGATATATTGCGCCAGCAAACTGCACAAGCAGCGGGGCGCGCCGGCTCGACCGGCCGGCCGGGGCGGGATAGCCTGTGCGCCCGCGAGGCGTCGGAAGCAAGGAGCAGGCGTGGACGGAAAGCGCGAAGTGCGACTGGAGCCGGGGTGGCTGCGCCTGCTCGGCGGGGAGTTCGAACAGCCTTATATGCAGACGCTCTCGGCGTTCCTGCGTGAGCGTCGGCGTGCGGGCGCCACGCTTTTTCCTCCCGCCCCGGAGCTCTTCAACGCCTTCTGGTATACCCCGCCGGAGCGCGTCTCGGTGGTGATCCTCGGCCAGGATCCCTACCACGCGCCGGGGCAGGCCCACGGGCTCTGTTTCTCGGTGCACCCGCACGTACCGACCCCGCCATCGCTGCGCAACATCTACCGGGAACTGGAGGGCGACCTGGGCATCCCCGAGGCGGCCCACGGTTCGCTGATCGCCTGGGCCCGGCGCGGCGTGCTGCTGCTGAACAGTGTTCTCAGTGTCGAGCAGGGCCAGCCCGGCGCGCACCAGGGCAAGGGCTGGGAGCGCTTCACGGACCGCGTGGTTTCGCTCCTTGACGCCCGGGAGCGCGGTCTGGTGTTCATGCTCTGGGGAAGCTACGCCCAGAAAAAAGGCGCACGGATCGACACTCAGCGGCACTGCGTGCTGCGAGCGCCCCATCCGTCGCCACTGTCGGCGCACCGCGGTTTCTTCGGGTGCCGGCACTTCAGCCAGGCCAACGCCTGGCTCGCCGCCCGCGGCGAAGAGCCGGTGGACTGGCGGCTGCCACCGCTGGCAGAGGCAGAGCGCCTCGCCGCTCAGCCCGCGTCCCCGGCGTAGGGGAGCGGGCAGGGCTCGAGGGGCTCTCCCGCCGCAGTCGTGAGCCGTCTCTCACTGTCCTCGACCCGGGCGAGGCCGGCGACCCAGGCCGTACCGGCACTGTCGCGCACACAGCGCAGAACCTCGGCCGAGGGATGGCCTTCCCCGTCGGCGAGGGTGTCGCCCGGCCGGGGCGCCTCTGCGAGGCGGCCCCGCCAGAGTCCCCAGCGCTGCTTCGCCCTGCCGCGGTAGTGCAGCCGGGCAACGACCTCCTGCCCGGTGTAGCAGCCCTTGCGGAAGCTGACGAGACCCGCCCGGTCGTAATTCAGTGCCTGCGGCAGCCGGGCCTCGGCCTGGCCCGCACCGAGGCGCAGCAGCCCGCGGCGCAGCTCGAGCGCACGCCAGTCGGCCTCGGCGCCGGTGCCGGTCGCGGCGAGGCGCTCGCGCAGGGCGCTGTCGTTGGCGAGGTAGAGCTCGAAGGCTTCGCCGGTCTCGTCGCAGGATACCGCCAGCCAGCCGTCACCGGCCGCGCAGGCATTCTCCCCCTCGGGAGCGGTGCCGGCTGCCTCGCGGAGCGTTGCCGCCGCGCCTTTGCCCCAGAGTGCGCAGGGCTGCCAGCGGTCGCCCGCTGCTTTCACCGCGATACGGGAGAACATGGCATAGCGCCCGAGCACCGTCGCCGTGTGTTCCGCCAGCGCGGCGCCGACGCGCAGCAGGCCTCCCCCGGACGCCGGCAGCAGCAGGCGCAGGTCTGCGATGACGCGTCCCTTCGCGTTGCACAGTGCGCCCGGCACGCTGCGTTCCGGCCCTGCCACCCGCGTGTCGCAGGTGAGTTGGCCCTGCAGGAAGGCGGCGATACCGTCCCCCTCGAGAGCGAGCACGGTGTCTTCGCTGAGTTCCGAGAACTGGCTGTCGGTCATGGGTTGCCTCCGTGTACCGCGGCGGGGGCCGGTCGGTGGCGGACACGTTATACTGCGACGCCACCGGCCCCTGGAGTGATGGCGATGATACGGGAAAACGACCACCGGCGGATGCGCTGGGCGAGCCGCCGCGGCATGCTCGAGCTCGATCTCGTGCTCGCGCCCTTTGTCGACGCCGTCTACCCGACCCTGGGCGAGGACGACCGGGCCTTGTACCAGCGCCTCATGGCCTGCGAGGATCAGGAGCTCTATGCCTGGTTTCTCGGCCGAGAGGCGCCGGAGGACCCGGCGTTGGCGACACTCGTGCGGCGCATCGTTGCCTACAAGCGCGGCGAGCAGGCTAGGGTGTGAGGATCGTGTCCCGGGCCTCGGGTAGCGGGTCCGGGTAGTCGAGGGTGTAGTGGAGGCCGCGACTCTCCCGGCGCGAGATGGCGCACCGGATCATGAGTTCGGCCACCATGGCGAGGTTGCGCAGCTCCAGCAGGTCGTTGCTGATCTTGTAGTTGCTGTAGTACTCCGCAATTTCCGCCTGCAGCAGTTCTGCCCGATGCAGTGCCCGCTCCAGGCGCTTGTTGGTGCGCACGATGCCCACGTAGTCCCACATGAAACGCCTGAGTTCATCCCAGTTGTGCGAGATCACCACGTCCTCGTCGGAGTCTGTCACCTGGCTCTCGTCCCAGGGTGGCAGCGCCGGCGCGGCCGGTGCACCGGGCCTCTTGGCCTCGATGTGCGCCGCAGCGGCACGGGCGAAGACGATGCACTCCAGCAGTGAGTTGCTGGCCATGCGGTTCGCTCCGTGCAGCCCGGTGAAAGAGCACTCGCCGATCGCATAGAGCCCGGCGAGGTCGGTCCGGCCGTGGCGGTCGACGGCGATGCCGCCACAGGTATAGTGAGCCGCGGGCACCACCGGGATGGGTTCCGATGCAAGGTCGATGCCAAAGTCACGGCAGCGGGCCATGATCGTCGGAAAGTGGGCCTCGAGGAAATCCCGCGGCTTGTGGCTGATGTCGAGGTAGACGCAGTCGATCCCGAGGCGCTTCATTTCGTGGTCGATGGCCCGCGCCACCACGTCCCGCGGCGCGAGTTCGGCGCGCTGGTCGAAGCGCGGCATGAAGCGTTCACCGTCGGGCAGCCGCAGCACCGCTCCCTCACCGCGCAATGCCTCGGAAACGAGAAAGGATTTCGCCCGCGGGTGGTAGAGGCAGGTCGGATGGAACTGGTTGAACTCGAGGTTGGCGACCCGGCAGCCGGCCCGCCACGCCATGGCGATGCCGTCGCCGCTGGCGCCGTCCGGGTTGCTCGTGTAGAGATAGGCCTTGCTGGCTCCGCCGGTGGCGAGGACCACCGCCGGGGCCTGGAAGAGGTCGACGTGTTCCGTGCCGAGGTCGAGGATGTAGGCGCCGTGGCAGTGTCCGTCGCGCACCACGAGGTCGACGGCGATGCGGTCCGTGAATACCTCGATGTTGTCTGCCGCGCGCACGCGCTCGCCCAGGACGTCGCCGATGGCGCGGCCCGTCTGGTCCGCGGCGTGGATGATACGCCGGTGGCTGTGGCCGCCCTCCATGGTCAGGTGAAACTCGTGGGCCTGCTCCGCCTCCCGCCGGTCAAAGTGCACGCCCCGGGCGACCAGCCAGTCGACACAGGCCCGGCTGTTGGCCACGGTGTACTCGACGATAGCCCGGTGGCACAGACCGCCGCCGGCGCGGAGCGTGTCCTCGACGTGGGAGTCGATGCTGTCGCGATCATGGAGTACCGCGGCCATGCCGCCCTGGGCCCAGTAGGTGGATCCCTGCTCCAGGTCACCCTTGGTGATCACCGCGACGCGCAGGGTTGACGGCAGGCTCAGCGCCGCGGTCAGGCCGGCAGCGCCGCTGCCGATGACGAGCACGTCGTGTTGCCAGTGATGGCCCATCAGGCGCGGCCCTCGGGGGGCGGGTCCGGGTGCCGGGACGGGCCCCCGCCCGGAAGCGCGGGCTGCTGTGCGGGATGACGGTTGCGACAGTGCAAAAGCGGGCGTGCCGTGAGAAGCTTTGCGGGAGTATAAACGAGCATCTCGCGCATTGGTAAATGCATAGCACGGCGGGCATTTCGGCAATTGTTGGCACTCGCGGTAACCGGCGGACGCACCCCGTTGAACTTCCGCGCGGGGCGGTGGTCTATCTCGCCAGCCACAGGGAAGGGCCGCGGCACGGCGTCGTCGGCGCCGGTTCGCGACGCAGCAGGGAGAGCCAGCGCCGGTGACGGCCGAAGCGACGGACAAGCAACTGGTCGACCGGGTGCAGCGCGGGGACAACCGCGCCTTCGACCTGCTGGTGCTCAAGTACCAGCACCGGATTCTCGGTCTCGTCGGCCGCTACGTGCAGGATGCGGACGAGGTGCAGGACGTTGCCCAGGAGGCCTTTATCAAGGCCTACCGGGCAATGCCGGGCTTTCGGGGTGAGAGCGCGTTCTATACCTGGCTCTACCGCATTGCTATCAACACCGCGAAGAACCACCTGGTTTCGCGGTCGCGGCGCCCTCCCGGGGCGGATGTCGAGGTGGAGGATGCGGAGCACTTCGAGAGCGGTGGCGCCCTGCGGGATCTCGAGAATCCCGAGAATGCCCTGTTTGGCGAGGAATTGAAGGCGGTGGTGGAAGCCGCCATCGAGGAATTGCCGGAGGATTTGCGGACCGCGGTAACGTTGCGGGAATTTGATGGTCTCAGTTACGAGGATATCGCCGATGTGATGGACTGTCCCGTGGGCACGGTACGATCGCGGATCTTCCGCGCACGCGAGGCCATCGACATCCGGGTGCGGGCACAGCTTGCCGGCGAAGTGGCGCCGGAGCGGAGGAAACACCAGTGAACGGTTGGAGTGAGGCATGAACGAGGCACTGCGCGAATCCCTGTCAGCAGTCATGGACGGGGAGGGTGATGACCTCGCCCTGCGCCGCCTCCTGGCGCGATCCGACGACGCGGAGGTGCGGGGTAGCTGGTCCCGCTACCACCTCGCCCGCGATGCCCTCAAGGGCCACGGCACGGCGGTGAGCATGGATATCTCCGGCGCGGTGCGCGCCGCGATCGACGCGGAGGAAACGCCGCGGCGGCGCGGCCCCCGCAGCTGGCGCTCCCTGGCAAGTTTTGCCATCGCAGCGTCGGTCACTGCCGTCGTGGTCCTGGGCGGCCGGGAACTGGCCGGCGTCGGTGACCGGCCGGGTACGGTGCCGATGGCGGCACCGGTCGGCCTGGTGAACACGCTCGGCGCTTCACCGGTGCGGGCGAGCTACGGCGCCCGGCCGGTGCCCGCGCTACAGCCCACTACCGCCGGCGCCTATGACGAGCTCGCCCGGCAACGGCTGCGACGTTACAGTCAGGCGCACGCCGAGCAGGCCGCGCTGAATACTCCCCAGGGCCTTATTCCCTTCGCGCGGGTGCCGGAGCTAGACCGCTGATGGAGGGTGCCGCCGTGCCGCGCTGGCTGCTCGCGCTGACGCTCGCCACAAGCGGGCCGGCGGCGCTCGCCCAGGGCTGCCCGAAGACCGATCCGGAGGCGATGGCGCTCCTCTCGGCCCTGGCCGGCCGGGCCGAGGCTGTGACTTACGAGGGCGTGCTGACGCTGCAGCGGGGCAATGGCCAGCGCATGATGACGTTGCGACACGGCGTGGAGGACGAGCGTGTTTCCGAGGCCCTCACCCTGCTGACAGGGCAGGAGGCGCAGGTTGTGCGCGATGACCACCCGCTCGACTGTGAGCACCCCGGGCACCGGCTGCTACGCGCCGCCGCCGACCTTGAGCACGGCGATTGCGGTCTGGCCGGACACTACCGGATCAGCACAGCACCCGGCGAACGCGTCGCCGGTCGCCAGTCCGTGCGCCTGCTGCTGCAGCCCAGGGACATGTACCGCCACGGCTACGTCTTCGAGCTCGACCGCGAGTCGGCCGTGCTCCTCAAGGGCACCATCGTCGGGGCGGGCGGCCGCGCCCTTGAGCGGTTCCAGTTCGCGAGCGTCAAGGTTGGCGCTGTGGCTCCCGGGGCATCCGAAGGGCCGGCGGCCGTCGTCCACCGCGCCGCGCACCCTCATCCGGCAACGCCCGAGGCCGGCCCGACAGCGGGCCTGCATTGGGTGCCGGGCTGGTTGCCCGCCGGCTTCGTCGCCACCGACGGCGCGGGCGCAAACAGCCTGCGCCGCTCCTACACGGATGGCATGGCGACGTTTTCTGTCTTTGTCGAGCGCCTCCGCGAACCGCTCCGGCCCGGCGAGGGCGTCGTCCGCGAGGGCAGTACCGTGTCCTATGCCCGGGGGCTCACCCTGGGCACGGCCCCGGTGCTCGTTACCGTCCTCGGGGAGATTCCCGTGAACACCGCCCGCATGGTTGCGGATGCGGTGCGACGGGTTCGCTGAGCATGCTGCGGGAAACGGGCCGGGTCGTCGCCGTCGAGGCGGGCAGCGTCTGGGTGGAGACCATCCGCAAGAGCACCTGTGGTGCCTGCGCGGCCAGCAAGGGCTGCGGCCACGGTCTGCTGGAGCGCTATGCGAGCGGCCAGCGGGGCCTCGTTCGCGTACTGCCAGGGCCGCGCCTGGCTCCGGGCGACTGCCGCATCGACGACCAGGTCATGATCGAGCTGCCCGAGGCCGTTGTGCTGCGCGGCTCTTTCATCGTCTATGCACTGCCGCTCCTCACCCTGCTTGCCGGTGCGGCAGTGCCCGCCCTGGCCGGGGCCCCGGGCGATGTCCCTGCGGCCCTCGGGGCGGCGGGTGGCCTGCTGGCCGGCCTGGCGCTCGTGCGCTGGCATGGCTGGCGTCACCGCCATGACCGGCGGCTGCAGCCTTCGCTGGCAGAAATCGTCGAGCGCGCTGCGGAACCGCTCGCGCTTCGCTAGCATTCCCCATTGTCATTGTTGTTCCCGCCAAGGAGTTACCCATGATTCCACAAGGCATCCTGCACCGTTCGCTGTTGCTTTTCGCCTGTCTGCTCCTGCCCGCGCTGGCCTCGGCCCGCGAGCTCCCCGATTTCCGCGAGATTGTTGCCGAGCAGTCCCCGGCCGTGGTGAAAATCCTGGTGGAAAGCCGCAGCGGCGGTCATCCGCGTTTCGACACGGAGGAGATTCCGGAGTACCTGCGCCGCTTCTTCGAGTTCCGTGGCGAGCCGCCGGGCCCGCGGGAGCGCATGTCCCTCGGCTCCGGCTTCGTCATCTCCGACGACGGCTACATTGTTACCAACAACCACGTGGTCGAGGGTGCCGACAGCGTCGTGGTTCGCCTTATCGACCGCCGCGAATACGACGCCGAGGTTATCGGCACGGACCCCCGCTCTGATCTCGCGCTCCTGCGCATCGAGGCGGAGGACCTGCCGGTGCTGCGTCTCGACGAGGAAGACGACCTGGTGGTGGGGGAGTGGGTACTGGCCATCGGCTCGCCCTTCGGACTTGATTATTCGGTCACCGCCGGCATCGTTTCGGCGATGGGGCGCAGCCTGCCGACGGAGCGCAACGAGAACTACGTGCCTTTCATCCAGACCGATGTGGCCATCAACCCGGGCAACTCTGGTGGTCCGCTGTTCAACCTCGACGGCGAGGTGGTCGGTGTGAACTCGCAGATCTACACCCGCAGCGGCGGTTCCATCGGGCTGTCCTTCGCCATCCCGGTCAGCGTCGTGCGCAATGTCGTCGAACAGCTCAAGGCCGAGGGGCGGGTGACCCGCGGCTGGCTCGGGGTCACGATCCAGGACGTGGATCGCAATCTCGCCGAGTCCTTTGACCTCGAGCGGCCCATGGGTGCCCTTGTGGCCCAGGTGGCACCGGGGAGTCCCGCAGAGGATGCGGGCATCGAGCCCGGTGACGTCATCATCAGCTTCGATGGCGAGACCATAGATACCTCCGCGGATCTGCCCCACGTGGTGGGCCTGCTCCGGCCGGGTGTCGAGGTCGATGCCGTGGTGGTGCGCAACGGGCGCCGGCGGACGCTCGAGGTCGAGGTCGGCGGGCTCGATGCCGACGACGATCCGCGGGTGGCTGCGGCCGGCAGCGATGGCGACAGCGCGCGCATCGGTATCACGGCAGAGACCGCTGCGCCGGAAACCCTCGAGCGCTGGGGCATCAGCGGCGGTGTGGTGGTGCGCAGCGTCGTGCCGGACTCCCCGGCGGAGGAGGCGGGCATCCTCGCGGGCGACGTGCTTACCTTGGTCGGCTCGACGCCGGTAAAGGATCTCGACAGCCTGCGCGAGGCCCTGGAGGCGCAGCAGCCGGGCAGCTCCGTTCCCCTGCGGCTGATCCGCCGGGGCGCGCCGCTGTTCATCGGACTGCGCCTGCCCGAATAGCGCGCCAGCCCGGCAGGCGCCCGGGCATCGCAGCTGCCTGCGCATAGCAGGCGCCGACGGGCTGGGTTACAATCCGCGCCCCTGGAACCGGCGGCGCCCCTGCGCCGCCATTCATTGCCGGCACGGGGCCCCGCGGGGTCGCGCGCCCTTTCATGCGCCTCGGCGCCGGATCCTGCTGCGTGAGCGACCTGGAACACATCCGCAATTTCTCGATCATTGCCCATATCGACCACGGCAAGTCGACACTCGCGGACCGCTTCATCCAGCACTGCGGTGGCCTCACGGGCCGTGAGATGGCCGAGCAGGTGCTCGATTCGATGGATCTAGAGCGCGAGCGCGGCATTACCATCAAGGCGCAGAGCGTCACCCTTGACTACACGGCCCGCGACGGGCAGGTCTACCAGCTGAACTTCATCGATACGCCGGGGCACGTGGACTTTTCCTACGAGGTGTCCCGCTCCCTCTATGCCTGTGAAGGAGCGCTGCTGGTAGTGGACGCCGGGCAGGGTGTCGAGGCGCAATCCGTGGCCAACTGCTACACGGCGATCGAGCAGGGCCTCGAGGTGCTGCCGGTGCTCAACAAGATGGATCTCCCGCAGGCGGACCCGGACAAGGTGCGCCTTGAGATCGAGGAGATCATCGGCATCGACGCCAGCGAAGCCTGCCTGGTCAGCGCCAAGACCGGGCTCGGTATCGAGGACGCCCTCGAATACCTTGTCGCGCACATCCCGCCGCCTGCCGGAGATCGCGAGGCGCCGCTGCAGGCGCTGATCATCGACTCCTGGTTCGACAACTACCTGGGCGTGGTCTCGCTGGTGCGGGTCAAGCAGGGCGTGCTGCGCAAGCGTGACCGGATCGTCACCAAGTCCACGGGCAAGACCCACCAGGTGGACGGTGTCGGCATCTTCACCCCCAAGCGCCGGGAGACGGACCTGCTCCAGGCCGGGGAGGTCGGCTATGTCATCGCCGGTATCAAGGACATTGCCGGGGCCCCGGTGGGCGATACGCTGGTCAGCGCCCAGCATGCGGACGTGCCGGCGCTGCCCGGCTTCCAGAAGGTCAAGCCGCAGGTGTATGCTGGCATCTTCACCGTCTCCACTGACGACTATGAGGATTTCCGCGACGCCCTCGCCAAGCTGACCCTGAACGACGCCTCGCTGTTCTACGAGCCGGAAACTTCAGACGCTCTCGGCTTCGGTTTCCGCTGCGGCTTTCTCGGCATGCTGCACATGGAGATCATCCAGGAGCGGCTCGAGCGGGAATACGACCTGGACCTCATCACCACGGCGCCGACGGTGATCTACGAGGTCGTCAGGAAGAGTGGCGAGGTTATTTATGTCGATAACCCCTCGTCGCTGCCGGACGTCGGCGATATCGAGGAAATGCGTGAACCGATCGCCCGCTGCAGCATCCTGGTGCCACAGGAGTACCTCGGCAACGTGATCACGCTGTGCGTCGAGAAACGCGGCGAGCAGAAGGACATGCAGTTCCTCGGCAGCCAGGTGTCGCTGACCTACGACATCCCGATGGCGGAGGTGGTACTCGACTTCTTCGACCGGCTCAAGAGCGTGAGCCGTGGCTACGCCTCCCTCGAGTACAGCTTCGACCGCTTCGAGGCGGCGAGCCTCGCCCGCCTGGACGTGCTCATCAATGGCGAGCGGGTGGATGCGCTGGCGATCATCGTGCACCGGGACCAGGTGCAGCATCGCGGCCGGCAGCTCACGGAGAAGATGAAGGAACTGATTCCCCGGCAGATGTTCGACGTGGCCATCCAGGCCGCCGTCGGCAGCAAGATCGTCGCGCGGCAGACAGTCAAAGCCCTGCGCAAGAATGTTACCGCCAAGTGTTACGGCGGTGACGTGACCCGCAAGCGCAAGCTGCTCGAGAAACAGAAAGCCGGGAAAAAGCGCATGAAACAGGTGGGGCGCGTGGAGATTCCCCAGTCCGCCTTCCTGGCAGTACTACAGGTGGACAGCTGAGGCCGGCATGAGTATCGATTTTCCCCTGATCCTGCTGCTCGCCGTCGCCTTCACCGGTGGCGCATGGCTGTTCGATGCGCTCGTCCTCGCGCCGGCGCGGCGCAAGCGGGGAGAGGAGGGCGCCTCGGAGCCAGTGGTCGTGGAGTACTCCAAGTCCTTCTTCCCCGTGCTTTTCGTGGTTTTCGTGCTCCGCTCCTTCGTGGTGGAGCCTTTCCAGATCCCGTCCTCCTCGATGGTCCCGACGCTCGAGGTAGGCGATTACATCCTGGTCAACAAGTTCACCTACGGCATCCGCCTGCCCGTGTTGCGCACAAAGGTGATCGACCTTGGCGAGCCGGAGCGCGGCGACGTGATGGTGTTCTTCCCGCCGCACATGAACAAGACCTACTACATCAAGCGGGTAATCGGTATTCCCGGTGATCAGGTGACGTACCGCAACAAGCGGCTCTACGTCAACGGCAAGCGGGTACCCGAAGAGCTCCTGGCGGTGGTGCCCGGCGGCCGCTCCCGGCAGCAGGTCAGCCTCGCCGCCTTCGGTGGACGTAACCACCTCGTGCAGGAAGACCTGGCGCGGCCGTCCCGGGACTTCTCCATCACCGTGCGTCCGGGGCACTACTTCATGATGGGGGATAACCGGGACAACTCCAGCGACAGCCGCGTTTGGGGGCAGGTGAGTGAAAGGGATATAGTCGGCAAGGCGTTCGCGGTCTGGATGCACTGGGACTCGCTGTTCAGTATCCCGAGCTTCAGCCGCGTCGGTGTCATAGAATAGACGAGCGACGGCAGCGGAGCACAGGCATGGCGGCAATCCACAGGCAGCGGGGGATGTCCCTTCCGGCAATGCTCATCATCGCGATGATGGTGGGCTTCTTCATCATGGTCGGTCTGCGTATGGCGCCGTCCTACATCGATTACCTGCAGGTCAAGGAGGTGGTGACCAAGGTCGCGGGGGAATACAACCGCGAGGAGGACACCATTGCCGACGTGCGCCGCAGACTGGCCACGCTGCTCAACACGAACCAGATCTATGGCATCGACTACAAGGACATCGAGGTCTTCCGCGAGGAGGGGCGGACCTGGATCGACGCGCGCTACGAGGCGCGGGTTCCTGTGGCCTGGCGCATCGACGCGGTCATCAAGTTCGACGACCTCAAGTACGAGGCCGGCCGCAGCTACTCGGACTGAAGCCCCGGTGCAGCTTGACCGCCTCGAGGGTGCCATCGACTACCGCTTCGAAGACCGCGAGCTCCTCGAGCGCGCGCTCTCCCATCGCAGCGTCGGGCGCAGGAATAACGAGCGCCTCGAGTTCCTGGGTGACTCTGCACTGAATCACCGCGTTGCCGAGCGCCTCTTCCACCGTTTCCCCGACGCGGACGAGGGCGAACTCTCACGCATGCGCGCGGCCCTGGTCCGCGGTGACACGCTGGCGGCCGTGGCCCGGCGCCTCGGCATCGGTGATCACCTGCGCCTGGGGCCCGGTGAACGCAAGAGCGGGGGGCGCCGGCGCGGTTCCATCCTGGCAGACGCCCTCGAGGCCCTCGTCGGTGCGGTGCTCATCGACGGCGGCCCGGGGGCCTGTGCCGCCCTCGTGGACCGTATCCTGGAGGGGGAGCTTGCCGCCCTGGCGGGCGGAGGCGCGGGCAAGGATCCGAAGACCAGGCTGCAGGAATACCTGCAGGGGCGCGGTTTAGCTCTGCCGAGCTACGAGCTTGTATCCGTAGAGGGCAGCGAGCATGCCCGCGAATTCGAGGTGGCCTGCCGCCTTGAGGCACCGGCCTGCGAGGCCCGGGGCAGTGGCAGCAGCCGCCGCCGGGCGGAGCAGGCTGCCGCGCGCGCCGTCCTGGAGGCTCTCGAGCATGGCTGAGGCAACCCGGGCCGGCTATGTTGCCCTGGTCGGGCGGCCGAACACGGGCAAGTCCACGCTGCTCAACTACCTCGTCGGGCAGAAGCTCAGCATCACCTCGCGCAAGCCCCAGACCACGCGTCACCAGATCCTCGGTATTCGCAGCGAGAGCGGCTGGCAGGCGGTTTATGTCGATACGCCGGGAATGCACAAGGGCAGTGAGCGGGCCATCAACCGGGTCATGAACCGCGCGGCCAGGGCGGTCCTCGGCGATGTCGACGTGATCGTCATGGTGGTGGACCGTACCGTGTGGACCGACGAAGACGAGCGCGTGCTCGAGCAGGTCAGCGACAGCGGCGTGCCGGTGATCCTCGCGGTCAACAAGGTCGACCTCCTGGCAGACAAGCGTGTGCTCCTCCCGCACCTTGAGGCCCTCAGCCAGCGCGCCGACTTCGCGGCCATCGTGCCGCTCTCGGCGCTGCGCGAGGTGAACCTGGACGAACTCGATGCCGAAGTACTGAAGCGCTTGCCGGAGGGGGACTTCTTCTTTCCGGAGGACCAGGTCACGGACCGAACCGAGCGCTTCCTCGCTGCGGAAATCGTCCGTGAGAAGATCACCCGCCAGCTCGGCGACGAGCTGCCCTATGCCACGGCCGTGGAAATCGAGGAGTTCGCCGAGGACGGCGCGGTGCTGCACATCAGTGCGCTGATCCTGGTCGAACGCCGCGGGCAGAAGCGCATTGTCATCGGCGAGGGCGGTTCGCGGCTGCGCGCGATCGGCACGGAGGCGCGCAAGGACATGGAGCGGCTCTTCGACCAGAAGGTCATGCTGCGTCTCTGGGTGAAGGTTCGCGCCGGCTGGTCCGACGACGAGCGCGCCCTCAAGAGCCTCGGCTACGACGAGCGCGGCTAGCACATCCCATGCGGGAGTCCCTGCAGCCCGCCTATCTCCTGCACCGGCGCCCGTACCGCGAGAGCAGCCAGCTACTCGAGCTGCTGACGGCGGAGTACGGGCGCGTTGGCGCGGTCGCCCGCGGGCTGCGCCGGCGCAGCCGGGGCGGCAGTCCCGGCGCGCTGCTGCAGCCTTTTGCGCCGCTTCTCGTCGACCTCTCGGGCCGCGGGGAGCTGAAAACCCTGGCCGGCGTCGAAAGCGGCGGCGGCCTCGCACCGCTGCGCGGTGATGCGCTGCTCTCGGGGTTTTACGTGAACGAGCTGCTCGTGCGCCTGCTGCACCGGGACGACCCACAGCCCGCGGTGTTCGCGAGCTATGCAGCGGTGCTCGCCGCCCTGGCTGACGCCGGGCCCATCGAGCCGGCGCTGCGGCGCTTTGAGTGCGAGCTGCTGGAGGCGCTGGGCTACGCCGTGGCGTTCGACCACGACGCCAGGGCCGGCGTGGCGGTGGCGGCTTCCGGCCGCTACCTGTTCGAGCCGGGGGTGGGCCTGTGCGCACAGCGCACCGGGGCCGAGGGTAGCAGCTTCGCGGGTGCGGACCTGCTGCGAGCGGCGGCCGGCGATTTCACCGGCACTGCCGGGAAGGCGGCCAAGGGCGTTCTGCGCAGCGCCCTCGGGGAGCTGCTCGGAGAGCGTCCGCTGCGCAGCCGGCAGCTGTTCCTGCGCCGCCGTGAGCGGGGTGGCGACGACCACTGACGCCTGTGGCGGGCGCCTCCCCGCGGCGGCTGCGGCGGTGAGGTCCCTGCCAACGCTGTCGCGGCGAGGGCGCCGTGCACACAGCGCGGGTCGCGGCGAGGGCACCGCTCCTACTATACTCTGCGGCCTGTTACGGGAAGGGAACGCACCATGCCCGACTACCCCACCATCGAGAGTTGCATCGGCAACACGCCGCTGGTCCGCCTGCAGCGCCTGCCGGGCAGGACGAGCAACACCCTGCTGGCCAAGCTCGAGGGCAATAATCCTGCCGGGTCGGTGAAGGACCGGCCGGCGTTGTCCATGATCGTCGAGGCGGAGCGCCGCGGCGACATCACACCGGGCGATACGCTGGTGGAGGCCACCAGCGGCAACACGGGGATCGCGCTGGCCATGGCGGCGGCCATTCGGGGTTACCGCATGGTGCTCATCATGCCCGAGAGTGCGAGCAGCGAGCGCAAACTCGCCATGCGCGCCTACGGCGCCGAGCTCGTCGAGGTCAGTGCCGAAGCCGGCATGGAGGGCGCCCGGGATCTGGCCGAGGCGATGGAGCAGGAAGGCCGGGGCCGGCAGCTGAACCAGTTCTCCAACCCCGACAACCCCCTGGCTCACTTCCGCGGCACCGGGCCCGAACTCTGGCAGCAGACGGGCGGAGCGATCACCCACCTGGTGAGTTCCATGGGGACCACGGGAACGATCATGGGCTGCTCGGCCTATCTCAAGACGCAGAATCCCGACGTGCAGATCGTCGGTCTGCAGCCGACGGAGGGCGCCGCCATTCCCGGGATCCGCCGTTGGCCCGAGGCCTACCTGCCGAAGATCTTCGAGCCGGCGCGGGTCGACCGGGTGATGGACATCTCCCAGGAGGAGTCCGAGGAAACGATGCGCCGCCTCGCGGCCGAGGAGGGCATCTTCTGTGGCGTCTCCGCCGGCGGGTCCGTCGCCGGTGCCCTGAGGCTTTCGGCCGAGGTCGAGAACGCCACCATCGTCGCCATCATCTGCGATCGCGGCGACCGCTACCTGTCCACCGGCGTCTTCGGCGCGGGCAGCTGAGGCGGCGGTGGTCCAGGTTCGCGACCAGGCGTGGATCGACGAAGACGGGCACGCGGATGTGCGCGCCTGGCTCGCGCAGCTGCCGCTGGCACTCGAGGCCACCGATGCCGAGCGGGTTTCGTCGGCGGCCCACTGCGCCGCTGATGCCGTGGCCCGGCCCGGCCTGGATCTCGATGACTGGTGCGCCGATTCCGACTGCCTGCTCGCCGGCCTCGAGACAGCGCAGATCCTCGCCGAACTTCAGGTCAGCGCCGACTGCCTCATGGCCGGCCTTCTCTATCGCGCGGTGCGCGAGGAGCGCCTGCCTCTGGCGCAGGTGGAGGAACGTTTCGGCAGACCCACGGCGCAGCTGCTCGAAGGCGTGCTGCGCATGGCTGCCGTGTCGGACCTGCGCAAGACCGGGGACGAGCGGGTGCTCGGGCAGGCCGACGCCCAGCGCGATAACCTGCGCAAGATGCTGGTCGCGATCGTCGACGATGTCCGCGTCGCCCTGATCAAGCTCGCCGAACGCACCTGTGCGATCCGCGCCGTCAAGAACGACCGGCAGCGCCGCGAGCCCATCGCCCGGGAGGTGTTCGATGTCTACGCGCCGCTGGCACACCGCCTCGGCATCGGTCACCTCAAATGGGAGCTGGAGGACCTGTCTTTCCGCTACCTGCACCCGGATGCCTACGGCAAGATCGCCCGGCTGCTGGACGGTAAGCGCCGCGAGCGGGACCTGTTCATCCGCCGGGTCTCGGAGCAGCTGCAGGTCGTCCTGCACAACGCCGACATCCACTTCGAGATCTCCGGCCGGGCAAAGCATATTTACAGCATCTGGCGAAAGATGCAGCGCAAGGGCATCGGCTTCTCCCAGGTCTACGATATCCGCGCCGTGCGCATCCTCGTGCCCAGCGTCGCCGATTGCTACGCGACCCTTGGCCTGGTGCATGGGCTCTGGCGCAACATCCCCAATGAATTCGACGACTACATCGCGAACCCGAAGGAGAACGGTTACCGCTCCCTGCATACCGCGGTCATCGGCCCCGAGGGCAAGATCCTCGAGGTTCAGATCCGCACCTTCCAGATGCACGAGGAGGCCGAGCTTGGCGTGTGCGCGCACTGGCGCTACAAGGGCTCGGACCTGAGCGGACGGCTCGGCAGCAGCTACGACGAGAAGATCGCCTGGCTGCGGCAGGTGCTCGACTGGCACGAGGAGGGCGACGCCGAGGGCATTGCCGAGGAGTTGCGCGCCGACATCACCCAGGACCGCGTCTACGTGTTCACGCCGAAGGGCGATGTGGTCAGCCTTGCTGCGGGCGCCACGCCCCTGGATTTCGCCTACCACGTGCATACGGAGGTCGGACACCGCTGCCGCGGCGCGAAGGTCAACGGCCAGATCGTGCCGCTGACCTACGCGCTGCAGACCGGCGAGCGGGTGGAGATCCTCACCGGTCGCCAGGATCAGCCGCGCCGGGACTGGCTGCAGCCGGGGCTGGGCTACCTGCGCACGAGCCGCGCGCGGGCGAAGGTGCAGCAGTGGTTCAAGAGCCAGGCCCGGGAGGAGAACATCGATGCCGGGCGCCAGCTGCTGGAGCGTGAGTTCCGGCGCATGGCCCTGACCAGCGTCGACTACAAGCGCATCGCCGCCAAGGTGCAGCAGCCGACCGTGGAGGACATGTACGCGGCCGTGGGTGCCGGGGACCTGTCGTCGTCGACGGTGGTCAACGCCGCCCAGGACCTGGTCGGCGACCGGCCGCAGCCGAAGCTGCGCGTGGCGGCGTCGCCCGGACGGCGCCGCGCCCGCGCCGGCAAGGTCGAGGTGCAGGGAGTCGGCAACCTGCTCACGCACATGGCAGGCTGCTGCAAGCCGCTGCCCGGCGACCGCATCGTGGGCTATATCACCCAGGGACGCGGGGTCAGTGTGCACCGGGCCGATTGCCAGCGGGTGATACAGTTTCAGGAGGAGGCGCCCGAGCGCATCATCGAGGTCGACTGGGGCGCTGCCGAGGGCGAGCGTTTCGAGGTCGACCTGGCCATCGAGGCCTACGACCGCCAGGGCCTCCTGCGCGATGTCACTGCGCTGTTCGCCAGCGCGCGCATCAACGTACTGGCCATCAACACCCTGTCCAACAAGAATACGCACACGGTGGCCATGCGCCTCACGGTGGAGATCAGCGACCTCGGCTCCCTGGCCAAGCTGCTCGAGCGCCTGAACCGCCTGAAGAACGTGATTTCCGCTGCCCGCCTGGACCGCTGAAGGAGACCCCCGTGCCCGAAGACCGCTACGGCCTCGACGATCTGCTGCGCATCATGGAACGGCTCCGGGACCCGGAAACGGGCTGCCCCTGGGACCTGAAGCAGGATTTTGCCAGTATCGTGCCGTCCACCATCGAGGAGTGCTACGAGCTCGCCGAGGCCATCGAGCACAGCGACTTCGACCACGTCGCCGAGGAACTCGGGGACGTGCTCTTCCAGGTCGTGTTCTACGGCCAGCTGGGCCGGGAAGCCGGGCTCTTCGACTTTCCGGGCATCGTGCACACGCTGGCCGACAAGCTCGTGCGCCGACACCCGCACGTCTTCGCTGACGGTGACATCGAGGGGATTGTCCGCGGCGACCTCGACGAGCGGCAGGTCAAGGAGCAGTGGGAAGCGATCAAGGCCGAGGAGCGGCGGGCACGGGACCAGGTCCATGCGCTCGCCGACGTGCCCGTGGCGATGCCGGCCCTGCCCCGGGCGCAGAAACTGCAGAAGCGCGCCGCCCGGGTGGGCTTCGACTGGCACGGCCCCGAGGGCGTCCTCGCGAAGCTCGACGAGGAGCTCGCGGAACTGCGCGAGGCCATGGCGGCCGGGGATGACGCGGCGATCACCGAGGAAGTGGGCGACCTGTTTTTCACCTGCGTCAACCTCGCGCGACAGCTCAAGGTCGACGGCGAGACCGCGCTGCGCGGCGCCAACGCGAAATTCGAGGCGCGTTTCACCGCGATGGAAGACGCGATGCAGGCCGAGGGCCGGTGCCTCGAAGACCTCGACGCGCAGGCCCTGGAAGAGCGCTGGGTGGCGGCGAAGGCGGCCCTGGCTTCGACGACAGGGTAGGCTGGCGGCTTCGGGCCCGCCCTTGTGCCCGCCTGAGCCGCTGTGTAAGGTTGGGCCCCTTCCGGACGGGGCCGGTGCGGACGCCGTGCGGCCACGTCTCCCGAGCGACTGCAACGACGAGGAAAGCGTATGCGTCTGATACTCCTGGGTGCTCCCGGCGCCGGCAAGGGAACGCAAGCGAAGTTCATCACCGAGCGACTCGGGATTCCCCAGATATCCACGGGCGACATGCTGCGCGCGGCGGTCAAGGCAGAGACTGAGCTCGGTCTCGCCGCGAAGGCGGTCATGGATGCCGGTGGCCTCGTATCGGACGACATCATCATCGGCCTGGTCAACGAGCGTATCGCGGAGCCCGATTGCCAACGCGGTTTTCTCTTCGACGGTTTCCCGCGGACCATTCCCCAGGCGCAGGCGATGGTCGACGCCGGCGTAGATCTCGACCACGTACTGGAAATCGCCGTGGACGACGAGGAGATCGTGGGCCGGCTGTCGGGGCGCCGCGTGCACCCGGCCTCCGGGCGCGTCTACCACGTGGAGCACAACCCGCCGAAGGAACCCGGCGTCGACGATGTCACCGGGGAGCCGCTGGTGCAGCGCGACGACGACAGGGAAGAAACGGTGCGCAAGCGCCTGGCGGTCTACCATGAGCAGACCAGTCCCCTTGTCGCCTTCTATCGCGAAATGGAGGGCGACCGCGCCCCGGCCTGCCACCGCGTGGAGGGGGTGGGCTCCGTGGACGATATCCGCGACCGGGTCTTCGAGGCCATCGGCATCAGCTGACCCGGGTTCCCGGGGGGATGCTCGCGGCCCCCGTGTTGTAATTCGCGAAGGCGCTGCCCGGGCCGGGGAAAGCCACGGCCTGACCCGAAAGCGTTGCGTACCACCCCCGCACACTGCGACCACCGGCCTCGAGGTAGCTCGTGACCCCGAGTGCCGCGCTGCGAGTGAGGAGCGCGCAGAGATAGTGGTCGCGGCCATCGGCCCGCGCCCAGGCCACGGCGCGATCGCACGCGGGCAGGGCCGCGCGGAGCCTGGCGACCAGGTCTGCCGGCAGTCCGGGGACGTCACAGGGGGCCAGTGCCAGCAGCCAGCCTTCGCGGAGCGCCGGCAGGACAGCCTCCACCCCGGCCAGCGGACCCTGGTAGGGCGGCCGGCGGTCGCGAACGATGCCGTCGCCGAGCGCCGCGTAGTCCTCCGGATGGCGGTTGCAGGCCACCAGCAGCTGTTCCACCTGGGGGCGCAGGCGCCCGGCGGCGGCCGCGGCGAGCGTCGTCGGGCCGAAGGGGAGCAATCCCTTGTCGACGCCGCCGGCGCGGCGGCCGGCGCCGCCGGCCAGGAGCAGACCGAGAACCGGTGGCGATGGCGGTGCGGGCATGGCGTCTCCCTGGGTGAGCGTCCGCCAAGTATGGGATACTTGCGCCCCGATCCGCGACCCTGGAGCAAGCCATGAGCGAGGGCACTGCCGTGCTCGCCGTGGAAACGGCGACCGATGCCTGTAGCGTTGCCCTCGCCCTCGGCGGGGAACTCCGCAGCCGCCACGAACTGGTGCCCCGGCAGCACCAGCAGCGTCTCTTTGCCATGCTGCGGGAACTTGCCGGGGACCGGCCCCTGGCGGCCCTCGGCCTGGACCTCATCGCCTACGGGCGGGGGCCCGGTTCCTTTACCGGGCTCCGCATTGCGGCGGCCGCTGCCCAGGGGCTCGCGTTCAGCCTCGGCCTGCCGGTGGCGGGCATCCCGACCCTCGGCGCCCAGGCGCGCACGGCGCTGCGGCAAGGCGCCGTGGCGCCGGACGCGGTCATCCTGAGTACCATCGACGCGCGCATCGGCGAGCTCTACTGGGCACTGTACGACGCGGCCGACGGCCTGCCGCAGGCCCTTACGGCGCCCGGGGTTTGCCGCCCTGAGGCGCTGCCAGTCGCGGCGGTTGCCGGCGCCGCCGCCGGCCGTCCCCTCTACCTGGTCGGCTCCGGCGCTGTGCTTGCGGGCGCGTTTCCCGCCGGCCTCCCGCCCTTCGCGGGCGTGTCCCCGGCGCTGCTCCCGGAGGCCGTGGACCTGGTGCCGCTGGCGCGCGCGAGCCTCGCCGCGGGCGAGGCCGGTGGCGCGGACACGGTCGCGCCCCTCTACGTACAGGGCGGGGACCGCTGGAAGACCATCGCCGAGCAGGGCCGGGCCCAGTGATCGAACCCTGGCAAGCGGCGCTTCTCGCGCTGGTGCAGGGGCTGACGGAGTTCCTGCCCATCTCCAGTTCGGCGCACCTGGTGATCCCGGGGCTGGTGTTCGGCTGGCCGGACCAGGGCCTGGCCTTCGATGTGGCCGTGCATGTGGGCACGCTGGCCGCCGTGCTGCTCTACTTCCGCCGCGATCTCGCCACGCTCGCCGCCGGCACCGGCGGCGCGCTGCAGGCGCGACGCCTGACGGCGCCGGCCCGGGAGGTCCTCGCGCTGGCGGTGGCGACGCTGCCCGTGGTGATGGTGGGCTTTCTCGCAGAAGACTGGATCGAGGAACGGCTGCGCACCCTGCCGGTGATCGCGGCTACGACGCTGCTCTTCGGCCTCCTGCTGGTGGTGGCGCACCGGGCCAGCCGGCACCGGGGCGTCGCCACGGTGACGCTCGCCGTGGCCCTGGCGGTGGGGCTCGCGCAGGTGCTTGCCCTGGTACCGGGCACCTCGCGCTCGGGGATCACCATGACCGCGGCCATGCTCCTCGGTGTCGAGCGCACGGCGGCGGCGCGCTTTTCCTTCCTGCTCTCGATTCCCGTGATCGCCGGCGCCGGGCTGCTCAAGGGCGTGGAGCTTGCGGCGGCCCCCGCGCCGGCACCCTGGCTCGCGCTGGCCCTGGCGGCGCTCCTCGCCGGCGCCTGCGCCTACAGCTGCATCGCGCTGTTCCTGCGCTGGGTGGCGCGCCTCGGCCTGCTGCCCTTCGCCGCCTACCGGGTCGGCCTTGCGCTGGTGCTGTACGCGCTGTGGTTGGCATAATGTCCGTTTTCCACCCACTGGAGTCACCATGAAGGTCGCATTTATCGGCCTCGGCGTCATGGGTTATCCCATGGCGGGGCACCTGGCAGCGGCCGGGTACGAGGTAACCGTCTACAACCGCACTGCCGCCCGGGCCGAGGCCTGGTGTGCGGAACACGGCGGCGGCCACGCCGCGACACCGGCAGAAGCCGCGGCGGGGGCCGACATGGTCTTCGTCTGCGTCGGCAACGACGACGACGTGCGCGAGGTGGTCCTCGGCGCGCGCGGCGCACTCCCGGCCATGGCGGCGGGAAGCCTGCTCGTCGACCACACGACTGCCTCCGCTGCCCTGGCGCGGGAACTGCAAGGGGCCGCTGCGGAACGGGGCGTCGCGTTTCTTGACGCGCCGGTCTCCGGCGGCCAGGCCGGCGCCGAGAACGGCGCGCTCACGATCATGGCCGGCGGCGACGAGGATGCCTTCGCCCATGCGCAGCCCGTGCTCGCCGCCTACGCGCGCTGCGCCCGGCGCCTCGGGCCGGCGGGAAGCGGGCAGCTCGCCAAGATGGTCAACCAGGTCTGCATTGCCGGTGTTGTGCAGGGGCTCGCCGAGGGTCTCGCCTTCGCGGAGCGTGCCGGTCTCGATGCCGCGGCGGTGGTCGAGGTGATTTCCCAGGGCGCCGCGCAGTCCTGGCAGATGGAGAACCGCTACAAGACCATGCTCGCCGGCGAGTACGAGCACGGTTTTGCCGTGGACTGGATGCGCAAGGATCTCGGCCTGGTCCTGGAGGAAGCGGACCGCCACCGGCTCGGCCTGCCCCTGACCAGCCTGGTTGATGCCTTCTACGCTGACGTACAGCACATGGGCGGCGGGCGCTGGGACACCTCCAGCCTGTACGCCCGCATGCGCGCCATTGCGACTCTCGGCCAGGACGGCAGCGAGGAGGGGTGAGGTGACCGGCACCGGCTTCAACGCGGGCCTGCTCGCGTTCCTCGAGCGCGCCACGACGCCCTTCCACGCCGTGGCTGCGCTGGCCGAGGCGCTGGAGCTGGCGGGTTACAGCGCGCTGCCGGAGGACCGCAGCTGGTCCCTTGCGCCCGGGGGGCGCTATTACGTTACCCGCAACGGCTCGAGCCTGGTCGCCTTTCGCCTCGGCGAGGAGCGCACCGCGGGACTGCGCATGGTCGGCGCGCACACGGACAGCCCCTGCCTGATGGTGAAGCCGAACCCGGACCTCACCCGTCACGGCTGCTATCAGCTGGGGGTCGAAGTCTATGGCGGCGCCCTGCTGAATCCCTGGTTCGATCGCGACCTCTCTCTCGCCGGACGGGTGTGCTACAGCGGCCGGGATGGCGCCCTGGCGACGGCCCTGGTGGATCTGCGCCAACCGGTGGCGATCATCCCCAGCCTGGCGATCCACCTCGACCGCGAGGCGAACAGCAACCGCAGCGTCAATCCGCAGACCGACATCCTGCCGCTCCTGTGCCTGCCCGGCGACGGTGAGGAGCCCGCGCTGCGGACGCTGCTCATGGAACACCTGCGCGGTATGGGCCTGGATCCGATGGAGGTGCTCGACTACGAGCTCAACCTCTACGACACCCAGCCCCCGGGGCAGGTCGGCCTGCAGGGGGAGTTCATCACCAGTGCGCGCCTGGACAATCTGCTGTCCTGCTACACGGGGCTGCGTGCACTGCTGGAAAGTGATGAGGGCCAGCCGGCGCTGCTGGTCTGCAACGATCACGAGGAGGTCGGCAGCGTCTCCGCCGCCGGCGCCCAGGGGCCTTTCCTGCGCTCGGTGCTCGAGCGCATCGCCGGGGACGCGGAGGCCTGTGCCTGCCTCGTCGACCGCTCGATGCTCATTTCCGCGGACAATGCGCACGCCGTGCACCCGAACTTTCCGGACCGGCACGACGGCAACCACGGCCCGAGGCTCGGCGGGGGCCCGGTGATCAAGCTCAACGTGAACCAGCGCTACGCCAGCAACAGCGAGACATCTGCGCTGTTCCGGCAGCTGGCGGCGCAGGTCGGTGTGCCGGTGCAGAGCTTCGTCACCCGCACCGACCTGGCCTGCGGCAGCACCATCGGTCCGCTCACGGCGGCCGAGGTCGGGGTGCGGACCCTGGATGTCGGGGTACCGACCTATGCCATGCATTCGATTCGCGAGACCGCGGGCAGCCAGGACGCGCTGGCGCTGTGCCGCGTCCTGCGTGCGTTCTACGAGGCCCCGGAACCGCTGTTCCCGCGTTGATGCGGCGCGTGCTGCTGCTGTCGGCCTACGCCGCCGACAGCCACGAATACTGGCGCCGCAGTGTCGCGGCCCTGCTGCCGGACCACCGGTTCACAGTGCTTACGCTGCCCCCGCGGCACTTCAGCTGGCGCCTGCGCGGCAACGCCCTGTACTGGGCCAGCACCGAGCGGGCGGTCCTCGAGGCCGGCTACGAAGCTGTCGTCGCAACCTCCCTGGTCGACCTCGCCACGCTGCGCGGGCTGGTGCCCGCGCTGGGGTCGGTGCCGACGCTGCTCTACTTTCACGAGAACCAGTTCGCCTACCCGCCGGCCGAGCGGCAGCAGGGTCGCGTCGAGGCACAGATCACCGGCCTCTACAGTGCGCTGGCGGCGGACCGGCTCGCCTTCAATTCGCGCTGGAACCGCGACAGCTTCCTTCGCGGCGTGGCCGAACTCCTGGCCCGCCTGCCGGACCGGGTGCCCCCCGGCATCGTCGATAACCTGGCCGCCCGCAGCGAAGTGCTGCCCGTCCCCCTTGCGGCCGATGTGGGCGCGCCTGGGGAGGGCCCGGTGCCTGGCGCGCACCCCTTCAGTGGTGACGGCCCCTACCGGGGGCCAGCCGGGCGCCCGCTGCGCGTGGCGTGGCTCGGCCGTTTCGAATACGACAAGGGGCCCGAGCGGCTGCACGCCCTTGCGCGCAGTCTCGCCGGCGGTCCGCGGCCGGTGGAACTCGCGCTCGTCGGCCGTCGTTTTCGCCGCGAGCCCGAGGCCTTCGCCGCGCTGCCGGCGCTGCTCGGCGAGCGACTCGTCCACCGTGGCTACCTGCCGGCCAGGGCGGAGTACCTGGCGCTGCTTTCTGCGGCAGACATCGCCCTGTCCACGGCGCGGCACGAGTTCCAGGGCATCGCGGTGCTCGAGGCGGTGGCGCGGGGCTGCCTGCCCTGTGTGCCCGACGGGCTGTCCTACCCCGAGCTGTACCCGGCGCGCTTCCGCTATCCCGTGGGTGAGACGGCGGAAGAGGAGGGCCGGCGTGCCGCGGCGCTGATCGACACGCAGGCCGAGGGGCTGGCCGCCGGGATGCTGGAGGCGCCTTCCGTGGCACCCTGGGAGGGCCCGGCGCTCGCGCCGCGCTACGCCGGGGTACTGGATAGCATTGGCCGGTAAAACCGGTATCATTGGCGGCTTTTCCTAAGGGGCCAGGGGCATGGGCAAGCAGCGGTATCTCACCGGCATCACCACCACCGGGACGCCGCACCTCGGCAACTACGTGGGCGCCATCCGGCCCGCGATCGAGGCGGTGAATGCCGGCGGTGCCGAGTATTTCTTTTTTCTCGCCGACTACCACGCCCTCATCAAGTGCCCTGACCCCGCACAGGTGCGGCGCTCCTCCCGGGAGATCGCAGCGACCTGGCTGGCCCTGGGGCTGGATACGGACAGCGCCGTGTTCTACCGGCAGTCCGATGTGCCGGAAATTCCGGAGCTCACCTGGATTCTCGGCTGCAGTGCCGCCAAGGGCCTCATGAATCGCGCCCATGCCTACAAGGCGGCGGTGCAGGCCAACGAGGAGGCGGGGGAGGACCCGGATCACGGGGTGACCATGGGCCTGTTCAATTATCCGGTGCTCATGGCCGCGGACATCCTCATGTTCAACGCTACGCACGTCCCCGTGGGTCGCGACCAGCTCCAGCACCTGGAGATGGCGCGGGACATCGCCCAGCGCTTCAACCACAACTTCAGCGAGCTGTTCACGCTGCCCGATGCGGTGGTGGACGACAGTGTCGCGGTGCTCCAGGGCCTCGACGGGCGCAAGATGAGCAAGAGCTACGGCAACACGATCCCGCTTTTCGAGGGAGAGAAGAAGCTGCGCAAGGCCATCAACAGGATCAGGACCAACCTCCTCGAGCCGGGGGAGCCGAAGGACCCGGACAGCTCCACGGTATTCCAGGTCTGGTCGGCCTTCGCGCCGCCGGCCGAGGTGGACCGCATGCGAGCCGAGTTCGCCGCGGGTATCGCCTGGGGCGAGGCCAAGAAACAGCTCTTCGAGCTGATCAACGACGAACTGGCGCCGGCCCGCGAGCGCTACGAAGCACTCCTGGGCGACCCGGGACACATCGAGGCCGTGCTCAAGGCGGGCGCCGAACGCGCCCGGGCGGAGGCCGTACCGCTCATGCAGCGCGTGCGCGAGGCGGTGGGCATTGCGCCCATGGACACCGCCTAGAAGCGATAGCTGACGCCGATGCCGCCGTAGGCATTGCGCCCCGGTGCCGGTTCGAAGAAGCGGTTGAAGTTCTGGTTGACGCGGATGTTGGCGAAGTAGGTCTCGTCAAAAAGGTTGTTGATGCCGAGGTAGGGGCTCACGGCCAGCGCCCCCAGCCGGTACTGCCGCCCGAAACGCAGGTTGCTGACCGTGTAGCCGTCGACCCGCGCAACCGGACTGTTGGCATCGTTCGCGTAGAGTTCCCCCACCCGCAGCAGGTCCCAGGTGGCGTACCAGCCCGCGCTGTGGGTCCAGGCCAGCTCGGCGAAGAGCTGCGATTCCGGGACTCCCGGCAGCGTGTTGCCGTCGAAGGTCTCGCCCCCGGCGCTGTAGCGGTCGTAGCGGAAATCGTTGTAGCTCCAGGCGAGGGTCAGGCGCAGGCCCGCTGCAAGGCGCGCTTCCGCGGCGAGCTCCAGGCCCTCGCGGGTCGAGGCGCCGGCATTGCGATAAAACACGTCGCCGTTGGCCTCGAAGGGCACCAGCTCGTCCTCGAGATCGATGCGAAAGACGGCCAATTCATAGCGCAGCCGGTCTCCGTACAGGCCCTTGACCCCGATCTCGTAGTTGGTCGAGGTCTGCGCCTCCAGGGTTTCGAGGAAGCCCGGCCCCGCCGGGTTCTCGAGCTGGTTGAGGCTGGGTGTCTCGAAGGAGGTGGACAGGTTGGCGTAAACGTTCGCCCAGGGCAGTGGTGACCAGAGCAGGCCCGCCATGGGCGTGAACTCCTCGAAGGTGATGGCCCCGGAGTCGTCGCCGTTCGCCAGGAAGTCGTCGCGAAGCTTGAAGTCCAGCGACTCGTAGCGCCCGCTCAGCCGGAGTGCGAGCGCATCGGTGAGCGCGAGCTCGTCCTGCAGGTACAGCGCCACGCTGTCCACCGACTCCCGCTGCCGCTGGGTCAGCGTGCCCCGGTTGCCCTCGCGGTCGGCGTCGAAGCGCTCCCGGTCATCTTCCTGCGTCGTCAGCTCGACACCGGCAACGAGGCGGTTGCCGCGGCCGAAGAGCGTACCCGCCAGGCGGTATTCGGCGCCGCCGCCGATGTAGTGGCGATCGAAGGTGGTGTGATCCACGAAGGGGCAGGGCAGCCGGGCGTCGAACTCGCGATCGAGCAGATAGCCGCGCAGGCGCAGCGACTGGCCCTCGCCGAGCGCCTTGCGCAGCACCACGCCGGTACGGTACTGGTCCGCGGTTTCGCGGACGCCGCAATCGATGCTGTTCTGGCGTGCCCGGTCCCGCGGCCCTTCGGCCAGCTCCGCGGGCGTGAGGGCGCCGGGGTCGCGTGCGGTCTTGTCGAGGGCGGCGAGCACCGCGGTAAGCTCCAGGGTCGGGTCGACGTCGTAGTGAAAGGTGGAGTTGACCGTGGTCGTCTCGGCCTGCGCATGATCGCGGAAGCCATCCAGGTCCTGGCGGCGTACGCTGGCAAGGTAGCCGAGTTTTCCGCTCCTCCCGCTCGCCTTGAGCTGCAGCTGCCGCTGGCCGTAATCGCCCGCCGTGGCCCGGGTTTCGATGGTCGGCCGGGGAGCGGGTTTCTCACTGTAGATGTTGATGGCGCCGCCGGCGGCGGTGCCGAACAGGGCCGCCGAGGGCCCCCGCAACACCTCGACCCGTCCCATGGAGCCCATGTCGAGATCATCGACCTGGCTCGTTCCGTCCGGGGTGGTCAGCGGGATGTCGTCCACGGCGATGCGGATCCCGCTCTGACCGAACTGCGCCCGGGCGCCGAAGCCCCGGATGGCGATGCGCAGGTCCTGGTTGAGGTTGTAGCGGTTCTGAAAGAAGACCCCGGGTACGCGGGTCAATGCTTCGTCGATACCGATCTGCTGCCGCCCCAGCTGGATATCCTCGCGGGTGACGGCGGTAATGGCAAAGGGGGTGCGCTCCACCGTGTCATCGAGGCGGGGAGAGGTGACGACGACCTCATCGATTTCCGCGGCTGCCGAGGCCGGCAGGGCGATCAGAGCCGGCAGGAAGAGTGCGGCAGCGCGGCGCAGAACGGGCATCGGGGTTTCCTTCTGACAACAGAGCGCCGCACTATAACAAAGCGCGTCGCTGCAAAAGAAGGCGGCTATGGGCAGGGCGTCTGCTATGATGCGGCCCCTTCGCCCGGAGGCCCGCCATGGACAGCGCAGAGCAGGTTCTTGCCATCAACGACGACCTTCCCGTGCGCACCGCTGCCCCGGTCCACAGTGGCAAGGTGCGGGCGGTCTACTGGCTGACGGAAGCCGACTCGCGGCGCCTGGCAGAGACCCGCGGTTACCCGGTGGCCCCGGGTGCGCCCCTGGGCATCATGGTGATTTCGGACCGATTGTCCGCCTTCGACTGCCTCTGGCGGGCCGAGGGCGGCTGGGATGGCGTTCCCGGCAAGGGCGCGGCCCTCAATGCCATTGCCGCGCACTGGTTCCGCCGTTTCGCCGCCGAGGGGCTCGCGCCGGCGCACCTGCTGGAGACACCGCACCCGCTGCTCTGGGTGGTGCAGCGGGCCCGGCCGCTGGCCATCGAGGCGATCGCCCGGCGCTATATCACCGGCTCGCTGTGGCGCGCCTATGCGCGGGGCGAGCGCCGCTTCTGCGGTATCGACCTGCCCGAGGGTCTCGGTGAGCACGCCCGCCTGCCGGAACTGCTGATGACGCCCTCCACCAAGGGTGTGCTGCTCGGCATCCCCGGGGTGCCCGAGGCGGACGACGTCAACGTCAGCCGCGAGCAGCTGCTGGCGCACAGCGCCACCTTCGGCTTCGCCGGGCCCGCCGATGTCGACCACTACACCACGCTGCTTGCCGCCGGTTTCCGTCTCATCGAGCGGGAGCTGACCGCGCTTGATCTCGTATTTGTCGATACGAAGTTCGAGTTCGGCTATGTCGATCGCCCCGGGGGAATCGAGGGCGCGGGGCAGCAGCTCATCTATCTCGACGAGGCGGGCACGCCCGACTCCTCGCGGATCTGGGACGGCGCCGCCTATCGCGCAGGAAGGGTCGTGGAGTTCTCCAAGGAAGCCTTCCGCCAGGCGCTGCTGGCCGGTGCGCCGGATCCGCAGGTCCTGCTGGACAAGGACCGCATGGACGCCCGGCGGGCGCTGGCCCGGGACTGGGTCCTGCCCCGGGCCTTTTTCGAGCAGGTGGCCGCGAGCTACCGCGACCTGGCCGAGCGGCTCACCGGGGAGCCCCTGCGGGTGCCCGAGCGCCCGCGGGAGGAACTCACGGAGGTGCTCGCCGACGAGCTCGGGCTGGTGGACTGAGCGGTGCTCGGCGATCCGGCCTTCTACGCTGTGAGTATTCCCGGCGTGCTGCTTTACGGCATCGCCAAGGGCGGCTTCGGCGGCGCCGTGGCCATTCTCGCCGTGCCGCTCATGGCGCTGGTCATGCCGCCGGCGCAGGCCGCGGCGATTCTGCTGCCGATTCTCTGCGTCATGGACGCGGTGGTTGTGCGCACCTACTGGGGCCAGTTCGACGGGCGGGCGCTGCGCCTGCTCCTGCCGGGGGCCGTGGTCGGCATCGTGCTCGGCTACCTGACCCTGGACGTGATGAACGAGCACTGGTTGCGCCTCCTGGTCGGCGTCGTCGCCGGCAGCTTTGGCGTGCTGACGCTGCTCGGCCTGCAGGCCATGACCGGCCGCGACCACCATCCCGGCACCGCGGGCTTTTTCGGCGGCCTCGCCGGTTTCACCAGCTTCTCGATCCACGCCGGCGGTCCGCCGCTCACCATGTACCTGCTGCCCAAGGGGCTGCCGCCGCTGGTCTTCGCGGGTACGGCCGGGCTGTTCTTCGCCGTGGTCAATGCGCTCAAGCTTCTGCCTTACTACCTCCTAGGCCAGTTCTCCGCCGACAACCTGCTGTACTCCCTGGTGCTGGTGCCGCTGGCGCCCGTGGGTGTGCGTATCGGCCACTGGCTGGTCCGCCTGTCCCACCCCGCGGTGTACTACCGGATCATCTCCGTGTTCCTCGTGGTCGTCGGTATCAAGCTGTGCGTTGACGGCGCCCGGGGGCTCGCCGTCAGCGCGACGCTCGCTCCCTAGAGTCGCGCCCGGTCGCGGGCTATACTGCGGCCCCGCAAGACACGGGGCGGCGCCGGCGGCGCTGCCCCCGCCAGCAAGGAGTGCCCATGCAGATCGTCAAGCTCACCGACACGGTAGGTGTTTCCGGGCAGATCAGCCCGGCGGACCTGCCGGCCCTGGCCGAGGCCGGATACCGCGTCATCATCAACAACCGCCCCGACGGCGAGGCCCTGGATCAGCCCAGTTCCGCCGAGTTCGCCGCCGCGGCAGAGGCCGCGGGTCTCGAGTACCACTACTACCCGCTGAACGCCTTCAACTACCCGGGGGATGACCTCGGTGCCATGGCGCAGCTCTTTGATGACGGCGAGCGGCCGGTTTTCGCCTTCTGCCGCAGCGGCACGCGTTCGACGAACCTGTGGATTTCCAGCCGCGGGGCCGAGGAGCAGGACGCGGCGCGGGAGCACGCCCGCGGTCTCGGTTTCGACGTTTCCATGTCCCGGCGCTGAGTGGCCCCCGACGCAACCCGAGGAATTTTTATGCGAACGATCCTGCGTACCCTGTCCCTTCCCGTCTGTTTGGCCCTGCCGGTCGTACCGGCGCCTGCCGTCGCCGATGAACTCACGGAGGCCGTCCAGCAGGACTACGATGCGCACCTCGCCCCGCTCTTCGAACATTTTCACCGCAACCCCGAGCTCTCCTTTATGGAGACGGAGACGGCGGCGCGCCTCGCCGCCGAGCTTCGCGATGCCGGCTTCGAGGTGACCGAGGGCGTGGGGCGCACCGGGCTCGTCGCCATCCTCGAGAATGGCGAGGGGCCCACGGTCATGATGCGTGCGGACATGGACGGCCTGCCCGTGCCCGAGAAGACCGGTCTCCCCTATGCCTCCGAGGCCAGGCAGGTGGACCGCAATGGCAACGAGGTGCCCGTGATGCACGCCTGCGGCCACGACGTGCACATCACCGCGCTCGTGGGTACGGCGCGGCAGATGGCGGCGCGCCGGGACGAGTGGTCCGGCACGCTCATGCTCATCGGCCAGCCCGCGGAAGAAGTGATCGCCGGGGCCCGCGTGATGATGGAAGACGACCTCTGGGCACGCTTCGGCAAGCCGGACCAGGCCATGGCCTTCCACGTCGCCTCCAGCATCCCGACGGGCAAGCTCTCGGCGCCGCTCGCGCCGTATTCGGGGTCGGACACGGTGGACATCATCGTTCACGGCGTCGGCGCCCACGGCGCCAGCCCGCACACGGGTATCGACCCGGTGCTGGTGGGTTCGCAGATCGTCCTCGGCCTGCAGGCCGTGGTCAGCCGCAACCTGGCGCCGCGCGAGCCCGGCGTGATCACCGTCGGTGCCTTCCACGCCGGCACGAAGCACAACATCATTTCCGACCGTGCCCACCTCAAGCTGACGGTGCGCAGCGAGAGCAGGGAGGCCCGCAAGCTGCTCCTCGACGGCATCCGCCGCGTTGCCGAGAACACGGGGCGCGCCGCGGGCCTGCCGGACAACCTCCTGCCCGAGGTGATCGTCTCCGACGAGAGCACCCCGCCGACACTGAACGACCCGGCGCTCACCGCGCGCCTGAAGGATCGCTGGAGCGAGCGCTTCGGTGATGACGTTTTCTACACGGCCAAGCGCGAGGGCATGGGTGCGGAGGACTTCCCGTTCTTTGTCACCGACCCGTACATTCCCAGCACCTACTTTGCCGTGGGCGGTACGCCGCAGGCGGCCTTCGACGCCGCCGAGGCGGGCGGCCCGCCGGTGCCGTCGCATCACTCGCCCCTGTTCAAGGTGGCCCCGGAGCCGTCGATCACGCTCGGCGTCGAGGCCACGGTCACGGGCCTGCTGGAACTCCTCGGTAGCTGACCTTGGGCGACACGGTACCGGTACGTCCGGCGAGTACCGTCGTGCTCCTGCGGGAGCGGGACGGACAGCTGGAAACGCTGCTGCTGAAGCGCAACAAGGCGCTGCTCTTCGCCGGCGGCTTCTGGGTGTTCCCCGGTGGCGCCATCGACGATGCAGACCGGGCAGCGGCCGGGGGTGACCCGGATCGTGCCGCGCGGCTGGCTGCAGCGCGCGAAGCGGCGGAGGAGGCCGGCGTGGTCGCCGACCCGGACGCCATGGTGCCGCTGAGCCACTGGACCACCCCCGCAGTGGAAAAGCGCCGCTTCGCCACCTGGTTCTTCGCCGCGCCGCTGGCGGCCGATGCAGAAGTGACTATCGACAACGGCGAGATCCATGCCGCGCGCTGGCTGGGGCTTGCGGAGGCGCTGGCGGCGCACGCGGCAGGGGACCTCAACCTGATGCCCCCGACCTACGTGACCCTGCTCAACCTCGTCGCCTACCGGGACCTGGCAACCATGCTGGCCACCGAGGCGCGTTCCCCGGTACCCCGGGTGGAGCCGGTGCTCGGCCGTGAGGGAGAGCAGCTGGTGACCATCTACCCGGGCGATGCGGCCTACGAAGGCGGCGACCCCGCCCTTGCCGGACCCCGGCACCGCTGCGTCCTTGACGGGCGGCAGTGGATCTACCAGTGCCGGGACCTGCCCGCAGGCTGCCTGCCCCTCGTTCCCCGGGAGTTCAAGCGCGATGAGCGGCACTGAGGCCCGCCACCCGCTCTGGGACCTGCCGGTCCGGCTTTCGCACTGGGTCATTGCCCTGTGCCTGCCGGCGTCCTGGTGGACGGCGGAGGAGGGGCTGCTGGAACTCCATGCCTGGGTCGGCTACACGGTGCTGAGCCTGGTGCTGGCGCGCCTCGCCTGGGGGATCTTCGGCAGCCCGCAGGCGCGTTTCGGCGATTTTCTGCGCGGGCCCCGGGCGATCATCGCCTACCTGCGCGAGGGCCGCCGGGATACGCCCGGACACAATCCCCTCGGCGGCTGGTCGGCCATGACGCTCTGGGGCCTGCTGCTGGTGCAGGCCGTCAGCGGGCTCTACAACAGCGACGGCATTCTCTTCGACGGGCCGCTCTATCACGCTGCGGGGGACGCGGTCACGGACAAGCTCGGTGCCGTTCACGCCTGGCTCTTCAACGCCATTCTGGCCTTCGTTGGTCTGCATATCGCCACCGTCGCCTGGTACCAGTGGGGGCGTGGCGAGCAGCTTCTCGTGCCGATGCTGCGCGGCTCCGCGCCGGGCCGTGAGGGCACGGGGCCGGCGGCGCCACTCTGGCGCGCCCTGCTGATCCTCGACCTCGTCGCGCTGGCGCTGCTGGCGATCTTTGCGGCCGCGCCGGAGCCCGTGTCCTCCTGGTGGTGACGCCCCGGGGCGGCCCGGGACACGGCGCCAGGCCCTCAGAAAAGCGCGTGGTCGCCAAGCTCCTGGCCGGCCAGCCCCCGCGCCAGCACCTGCTCGTAGAATCCCTCGAGCGTATCCTCGCCGAAAGATGGTGTCGCGTCGGCATCGTAGGCGCCGCGCTCTTCATCCCAGAGCAGCATGGACTCGGTGGCGTAGTAGTGGCCGATGCGGGCGAACTCCGCCTTGTCGAGGAGGGGCGGGAACACCCGCCCCAGGGTACCGAGGGGGCCGCCGACGGCGGTGAACAGGCCCGGCGGGACGCTGCGAAAATGCGCCGGCCGGCCGCTCAGGCGGAACAGGAGTTCACCCATGGCCCGCGGCGTCAGCGCCGGGCCCGGGCCGCCGATGGGCAGGACGGCGTTCTCCCGTGCCGGGTCGTCGAGGCAGTCACCGAGGTACCGGGCGAGGTCGCGCTCGCTGATGGGCTTGCAGGCGGTGAGTTCGCCGTTGCCGAAGAGCAGGTAGGGTTTGCCGGCGAGGACCCGGGGCACCTGCCCGGCAAGGGACTTGAAGAACGCCGTGGGGCGGACGATGGAATACGCAATGCCGCTGGCAACGAGGGACGCCTCGAAGGCCAGCTTGGCCTGCTGGAAGGCGAGCTTCGGCCGCTGCACGCAGATCGCTGAGAGCAGCACGAAGCGGTGTACCCCGGCCGTCAGGGCAGCATCCAGCAGCACCCGGTTGGCCGCGAACTCCACGTTCCAGGCATCGCGGATACCGCCGCCGCGGGTGGCGAGGCAGGAGAAGACCGCGTCGAAGGTCTCGCCGGCAAAACCGTCCTCGCGCAGGCTGCGCGGGTCGGAGACGTCGCCCACGCGCAACTCTGCGCCGGGAAGGTCCCGGGCGAGGTCCGCCGGGCTGTCCCGGCCGCCGACACCGCTTTGCGGCCGCACCAGGCAGACCACGCGGTGCCCGCGCGCGCACAGCTCGCGGACCAGCGCGCGGCCGATGTAGCCGCTGGCGCCGGCGACGAAGACCGCGGCGCCGCGGCGGGGGGCTGCCTCGGCGCCGGGGATCAGTACAGGTAGTCCTTGGCCTTGTACTCGTCGTGGCAGGCCTTGCAGGCGCCGCCCGTGGCCTTCACGGCCTCGGCGATGGCCGCCCGGTCGCCGCCTTCCGCCGCCTCGTCGAGCGCCTCGGCGGCTTCCTTGAGGTCCGCAAGCTTGGCCTCGAAATCGTCCATGTTCTCCCAGATGGCCGGCTTGGCCCGGGTCATGCCCTTCTCGGAGCCGGGGGCGAAGCCGCGCAGCAGGTCGAGCTCGGTGACCGTTTCGAGGTCATCCGCCCAGCCCTGCAGCTTTTCGAGATCCCAGGGGATGTCACCTTTCACCATGTCGGCGATCGGGCCGAAGTTCATTGCCACGATGGCAAAGTAGGACTGCCGGTAGGACTGCAGCGGCTCGTCCGAATCGAGGCGCGCGCTGACCAGCGGCGCGGCGGCGACGGAGGCGGCCACGGCGGCCGCGGCGAGGGTGCGTTTCAGGGGCATCGGCATGGGTGGATCTCTCCTCTGGCCTTTGGGGTGGTGCGCAGGCAGTTTGCCGGCGCTCTGCCCTATGCTAGCAGATGCCCCTCGCGGCGCCAGCAGCACCCCCGGGATGATGCCGGGATACGGGGCGCTCGCCAGTCCCGCAGGCGGTGGTTAAACTGCGCGACGGGATAAGGAAGAGAGCAGATCATGAGCGAGGGAGCGCGCCCGCTGGAGGGCCTCCGCGTCATCGAGCTGGGACAGCTGCTGGCGGGACCGTTCACGGGAACGATCCTGGCCTATTTCGGTGCGGAGGTCATCAAGGTCGAGCCGCCCGGCGGCGACCCGATCCGCGGCTGGCGCGAGGTGAAGGGTGGCACGTCGCTCTGGTACCGGAGCCTGGGGCGCAACAAGAAGTCCGTGACGCTGGACCTCAGGAACGAGCGCGGCCGGGCCCTCGCGCTGTCACTCCTGGACGGCGCGGACGTGCTGGTGGAGAACTTCCGTCCCGGCGCGATGGAAGAGTGGGGGCTGGGCCCGGCCGTGGTCAAGGCGCGCAACCCGGCGCTGATCTACACGCGCATCTCCGGTTATGGCCAGACCGGTCCCTATGCTGGCAAGCCGGGCTATGCCTCGGTGACCGAGGGCTTCGGCGGTTTCCGCTACATCAACGGCGAGCCCGGCAAGGCGCCGGTGCGACCCAACATTTCCCTCGGCGATACGCTCTCGGCGATCCACGCGGCCCTGGGCATCACCCTGGCGATCATTCAGCGGCAGCGCAGTGGCGAGGGCCAGACCATCGATGTGGCGCTCTATGAGTCCGTTTTCAACCTGCTCGAGGCGATCGTGCCCGAGTTCGACGGCGCCGGCCTGGTGCGCGAGCCGTCCGGGACCACGCTCACGGGTATCGTTCCCACCAATACCTACCGCTGCGCCGACGGCCGGTACGTGATCATCGGCGGCAACGGCGACTCCATCTTCAGGCGCCTGATGCTGGTTGCAGGCCGGCCGGACATGGCCGACGATCCGGCGCTCGCCAGCAACGCCGGACGCGTGCGGCAGGAGGCAGCTATCGACGCCGCGCTGGCGGCGTGGTGTGCGGGGCTCACGGCGGGCGCAGTGATCGAGCAGCTGGAGGCCGCGCGGGTTCCCGTGGGGCCGATCTACAGTGTCGCCGACATGGTCGCGGACCCGCACTTCCAGGCCCGGGGGCTGTTCGAGACCGTGGAGGTGGACGGGGAGCCGCTGAAGATTCCGGCGATCCTGCCGCGGCTGCAGGGAACACCGGGCCGCACGGAATGGCCCGGCGGTGCTATCGGCAGCCACAACGAGGAGGTGCTCGGCGGCCTGCTGGGCCTCTCCGGGGAGGAGCTGGCGGCGCTGCGGGACGAGGGTGTGATCGCCTGAGGCGCGTTCGCCGCTATTTGCCGAGCATCGAGCGCGCGACCAGCTCGCGCATGATCTCCGAGGAGCCGCCGTAGATGCGCTGGATCCGGGCGTCCGTGTAAAAGCGCGAGATCGGGTACTCGCTGGTGTAGCCATAACCGCCGAAGAGCTGCAGGCACTCGTCCACGGTGCTGCACTGCATCTCGCAGGAAGCGAGCTTGAGCATCGCCGCCTTGTCGGCGGTGAGTTCGCCGTGGGCGTACTCGTCGGCGCACTGCTCGTAGAGCGCCCGGTTCAGGGCGATCTCCGTCTTCACGTCCGCCAGCTTGAAGCGCGTGTTCTGGAACGCGCCGATGGGCTGGCCGAAGGCCTTGCGTTCCTGTACGTAGTCTACGGTCAGCGCCAGCGCGCCCTCGGCCGCGGCCACCGCCTGCGCGGCAATGCCCAGGCGCTCCCGGGGCAGCTCTTCCATCATGATGACGAAGCCGCGGTTTTCATCCCCGAGGAGAGCATCCGCCGGCAGGCGCACGTCCTGGAAGAACAGCTGGGCCGTATCGGAGCTGTGCTGGCCGATCTTCTCGATCTTCTTGCTCTTCTCGAAGCCCGGCAGGTGCGCGTCCACGAGGAACAGGCTGGTGCCCTTGGCGCCCTTGCCGGGGTCCGTGATCGCCGCGACGATCACGAGATCGGCGTGGATGCCGTTGGTGATGAAGATCTTGGAACCGTTAAGGACCCACTCGTCGCCGTCGCGCACGGCGTTGGTGCGTATTGCCTGCACGTCGGAACCCGCGCCGGGCTCGGTCATGGCCAGGGCGCCCACCGCGTCCCCGGAGACCATGCGCGGCAGCCACTGCTGCTTCTGCGCCTCGGTGCCGTGGCGGGCGATGTAGGGGGCAACGATGTTGGAGTGAATGCCGTAGCCGCTGGCAATCCCGCCGAAGCCCATGGCCGAGAGTTCCTCGATGAGGGCGAGGGTGACGTGGGGGGAGGTGCCCGCGCCGCCGTAGGCCTCGTCGACGTCCGGGCAGAGCAGCCCGGCTTCACCCAGGGTGCGCCAGAGGTCCCGCGGCACGAGGTGGTCTTCCTCCCACTGTTCGAAATGGGGGCTGATCTCCTGCTCGAAGGCCCGCCGGGCCATGTCGCGGAAGAGGGTCATCTCGTCGCTGCCGATGTCCATGTTCACGGGGCACACTCCTGCCGGGGCGGATGTTGACGGGGCACATATTGTCCGGGATGGCGTGCCCCCTGGCAACTGTCCCGGCGCTAGCTGAAGGGTCCCGGGCACGGTGCTACACTGGCGGGCGTCCAACAAGCCAAGGAGCACGGAGACAGCCATGCGCGACTATACCCGCTTCTATATCGACGGCCAGTGGGTCGAACCGGCCGAGCCCCGCCCGCACGACGTGATCAACCCGGCGACGGAGGAGGTGTGCGCGCGGATTTCGCTCGGCGGCGAGGCCGACGTGGACCGCGCCGTGGCGGCGGCCCGGCGCGCCTTCGAGAGCTACTCGCAGACTTCCCGGGAAGAGCGGGTGGAACTGCTCGAGGCCTGTGCGGCGGTCTATGAGAAACGCTTTGCCGACGTCGCGGCCGCGATCAGCGAGGAAATGGGCGCGCCGAAGAGTCTCGCCGGCGGCAGCCAGGCCTTCACCGGGCTCGGCCACCTGAAGGAGGCGGCGAAGGTGCTCCGCGACTATGCCTTCGACGAGGATCTCGGCCCGCACCGGGTGGTGAAAGAACCGATCGGTGTCTGCGGCCTGATCACGCCCTGGAACTGGCCCGTGAACCAGATCGGCTGCAAGGTGGCGCCGGCGCTTGCCGTGGGCTGCACGGTCATCCTGAAGCCCAGCGAAGTTGCGCCGCTGTCGGCCTGGATCTTTAGCGAGATCCTCGATGAGGCCGGCGTGCCGGCCGGGGTCTACAACATGGTCAACGGCGACGGCCCCGGCGTCGGCACGGCGCTGTCGAAGCACCCCGGCGTCGACATGATGTCCTTCACCGGCTCGACCCGCGCCGGCACCCTGGTGGCGCAGAATGCGGCGCCGACGGTAAAGCGGGTGACCCAGGAACTGGGGGGCAAGTCGCCGAACATCATCCTCGAGGATGCCGACCTGGAAAAGGCTGTGGCCAGCGGCGTGGAAGGCATGTACGAAAACACCGGTCAGTCCTGCAACGCGCCCTCACGCATGCTGGTGCCCAGGTCCCGGCTCGCCGAGGCGGAGGCCATTGCCCGCCGCGTCACCGGGGAAACCGTGGTCGGCGATCCGGCGGACGAGAAGACCCAGGTCGGCCCGGTGGTCTCCGAGGTGCAGTGGAAGAAGATCCAGGATCTCATCGAGCGGGGCATCGCCGAGGGTGCGAAGCTGGTCTGCGGCGGCCCGGGCAAGCCCGAGGGGCTGGACCGCGGCTACTATGTTCGCCCCACGGTGTTTTCCGAGGTGACCAACGACATGACCATCGCCCGGGAGGAGATCTTCGGCCCGGTGCTGGCGATGATCCCCTACGACTCCGAGGAAGAGGCGCTGCGCATTGCCAACGACACGCCCTACGGCCTCGCCGCCTATGTTCAGAGCGAGGACATCGAGCACGCGCGGCGGGTAGCGGCGAAGATCCGTGCCGGTAACATCCACATCAACGACCAGTGGGGCGGCTTCGCGGTGCCCTTCGGCGGCTACAAGCAGTCCGGCAACGGCCGCGAATGGGGGGCCCACGGTTTTACCGACTTCCTGGAGATCAAGGCCATCGAAGGCTACGGGACCTAGTGGTCGAGCCCGAGAGGATACTGAGCCATGGCTGATTACATCCTCGCTATCGACCAGGGCACCACCGGTACGACCGTCGCTCTCATGGATGCAACGGGCCGGCTCCGGGCCAGCGTGAACAACGAGTTCCCGCAGCATTACCCGAAGCCCGGCTGGGTGGATCACCGGGTCGAGGATATCCGTGCGTCCGTAGACAAGGGCATCCGTGGCGTGCTGCGCAGGGGCGTGTGCAGGGCCAGCGAGATCGCCGCGATCGGTATCACCAACCAGCGCGAGACGGCGCTGCTCTGGGACCGGGAGACCGGCGAGGCGCTGAACAACGCCGTGGTCTGGCAGTGTCGGCGGACCACGGATTTCTGCGAGACGCTCAAGTCCCGGGGCCACGAAAAGACGGTGCGGCGCAAGGCCGGCCTGGTGCTTGACCCGTACTTCTCCGCCAGCAAGTTCCGCTGGCTGCTGCACAACACGCCGGGTATCCGGCGCAGGCTCGCCGCGGGCCGGGTGGCCGCAGGCACGGTCGACAGCTACCTGGTCTGGCAGCTTACCGGCGGCGAGCGGCACGTGACCGACGTGTCCAACGCGGCCCGCACCAGCCTGATGAACCTGAAGCGGCTGGCCTGGGACAGCGAGCTCGCAGAGCTGTTCGAGGTGCCGCGGGAACTGCTGCCGGAGATCGTGCCCACGAGCGGCATCCTCGGCCACACGCGCGGCGTCAGCGGCCTGCCGGACGGCATTCCCATCGCCGGCATGGCCGGGGATCAGCAGGCGGCGCTGTTCGGGCAGGCCTGCTTCGGCGTCGGCGACGCCAAGTGCACCTTCGGCACCGGTTCCTTCATCGTCATGAACACCGGCGCGGAGCTGCTCCACTCCCACGCCGGCCTACTCACCACCGTGGCCTGGCAGCTGGGAGAGGGCGGCAAGCCCGTCTATGCGCTGGAGGGCGGTGCTTTCATCTGCGGCGCCGCGGTGCAGTGGCTGCGCGACGGGCTCAAGCTGATCCGCCGGGCGGCTGACGTGGAGGCGCTGGCGGCAGAAGTCGAGGATCATGGCGGGGTCGAATTCGTGCCGGCACTGACCGGGCTCGGCGCCCCGCACTGGGCACCGGAGGCTCGCGGCCTCATTGCCGGCATCACCCGGGGCACCAGCCGCGCCCATATCGCCCGCGCAACGCTCGATGCCATCGCCCTGCAGAACGCGGACATCCTCCGCGCCATGGAGAAGGACCTCGGTCGGCGCATGCGTCCCCTGCGCGTGGACGGGGGCGCGTCGGCCAACAACCTGCTCATGCAGATCCAGGCGGATGTCCTCGGTCGCAAGCTGATCCGGCCGCAGGTGGTCGAGACCACGGTCGCGGGTGCGAGCTACCTCGCCGGGGTAGGGATCGGCCTGTGGCGCGGCACGTCCGACATACGCCGCATCTGGCAGCCCGGCGAGGAGTTTCGCGTGCGCCTTTCCGCGCCCGCACGCCGTCGCCGCCATGCCGCCTGGGAAACGGCCGTGGAGCGCACCCTTCGCTGATCAGTCGCCCGGCGGCGGCCCCTGCGGTTCGCTCGGCTCCGCCGCGCCTTCCGGCCATTCGAGGATGCCCCGGGACCGGGCTCTCGCCTCCCAGTTGCGCCGGGCCAGGGCCTGCATGTCGGTCACCGCGTCCGACTCGTCGACGATCTCCAGCCCGAGCAGGGTCTCGATCACGTCCTCCATGGTGACGATGCCGGCCATGCCGCCGTAGTCGTCCATGACCAGGGCGATGTGCTCGCGCTTCTCGAGGAAGCTCGTGAACAGCTCCGGCAGCGGCGAGGCTTCCTGCACCACGGGAATGGGCCGCTGCAGCTCGCCCAGCGTCAGCTCCGCCTGGCCCGCAGCCTGGCGCTCCAGCGCTTCCGTGCGCAGAAAATAGCCGCTGATGTCCTCGCTCCGCCCCTCCCGGGACAGGGGAATACGCGAGAAGCGCAGCCCCGGGTTGGCGCTGAGGAAGGCGCCGACGCTGGTGCCGGCGTCAGCCGTGCGCACCACCATGCGCGGTGTCATCACATCGCGGGCGGTGACGTCCTTGAAGCGCAGCAGGTTGCGGATAATTGCTGTCTCGCCGCGGGCAAAGACGCCCTCCTGCGCCCCGAGCTCAGCCAGGGCGAGGAACTCGGAGCGTGTCAGCACAGAGGCGGAGTGGCTGCGGTTGAGGCTGCGGGTGACCAGCTGGCAGGCCCAGACCAGCGGGTACAGCGCGGCGATGATGAAGGCGAGGGAGCGCGCCGTGAATGGCGCCAGCCGCTGCCAGAAGCTCGCGCCGAGGGTCTTGGGAATGATCTCCGAGAGGATAAGGACCGCAAGGGTCATGATCGCCGGTACGGCCAGCGAGGTGATAAGCGGGTTGGCATCGGCCCAGATCAGCGCAGCCTGCTGGCCGACGCCGATGGCGCCGACGGTGTGAGCAATGGTATTGAGCGTAAGAATGGCTGCGAGGGGCTGGTCGATGTTGCGTTTGAAGCGCTCCAGCCGTGCCCCGGTCCGGCCGCCCTGCTCAAGCTGCAGGCGCGCATAGGCCGGGGTGATGGACAGCAGCACGGCCTCCCAGAGGGAGCAGAGGAACGAGGTGATGATGGCGACGAGGAAGAACGCCACCAGCAGTGACAGCACGGCCCCGACCCCTCAGCCGCCCAGGCCACCCATAAGCACGTACTTGATCTCCGTATAGTCGTCGATACCGTACTTGGAGCCCTCGCGGCCCGACCCGGATTCCTTGACGCCGCCGAAGGGCGCCATCTCGTTGGAAATGAGGCCTTCGTTGATGCCGACGATACCGTACTGCAGCCCTTCGGCGACCCGCCAGGCCCGGCCGAGGTCCCGCGTATAGAAATAGCTGGCGAGGCCGAAGGGCGTGTCATTGGCGAGGCGGATGGCTTCCTCTTCGTCCTGGAAACGGACGACCGGGGCCACGGGGCCAAAGATCTCGTTGTCGAACACGGGCATGCCGGCGGTCACGCCGGTAAGCACTGTAGGCTGGTAGAAGCAGGGGCCCAGGTCGTGGGGTGCGCCGCCGAGAGCCACCGCAGCGCCCGCATCCACGCTCCCGCGCACCAGCGCGTCGACGTCCTCCACCGCGCGGGTGTTGACCAGCGGGCCGATGGCGACACCGTCCTCGAGGCCGTTGCCGACGGCGAGGTCGGTGGTGGCCGCCACCAGCTTCTCCACGAAGGCATCGTGGATGCCCGCCTGCACGAGGAAGCGGTTCGTGCAGACGCAGGTCTGGCCGCTGTTGCGGTACTTCGAGGCCATGGCCCCGGCCACCGCGGCATCGAGATCGGCATCGTCGAAGACGATGAACGGCGCGTTGCCGCCGAGCTCCATGGAGGTACGCTTCAGGGTCCCGGCACACTGCTCGACCAGGGTCTTGCCGACCGGGGTGGAGCCGGTGAAGGTGAGCTTGCGCACCGTCGGGTTGGCGGTGAGTTCACCGCCGATGGCCGAGGAACTGCCGGCGAGCACGTTGATGGCGCCCGCGGGGATGCCGGCGCGGAGGGCGAGCTCCGCCATGGCCAGGGCTGACAGGGGCGTCTCGCTCGCGGGCTTGATGACCACGGTGCAGCCGGCGGCGAGGGCCGGCGCGGCCTTGCGGGCGATCATCGCATTCGGGAAGTTCCAGGGGGTGATCGCGGCGACCACACCGACCGGCTCACGCAGGCAGAGAATGCGCTTGTCGGGCGCCGGCCCCGGGAGGATGTCGCCGTCGATGCGCTTGGCCTGTTCGCCGAACCACTCGATGTAGGAGGCGCCGTAGGCAATCTCGCCGCGCGACTCGGCCAGCACCTTGCCCTGTTCGGCGGTCATGATGCGCGCGAGGTCCTCCTGGTTCTCCATGAGCGCGTCGTACCATGCTCGAAGCAGCTTCGCGCGCTCTTTCGCGGGGCGCCGACGCCAGTCGGCCATGGCCCGCTCCGCGGCCTCGATGGCGCGGCGGGTCTCGGCGGCGCCCACCTTTGCGACCTCGGCGACCGCCTCCCCGGTGGCGGGATTGCTGACGGGCAGGCGCCCCCCGTCGTCCGCATCGATCCAGGTGCCGTCGACGAGGGCACCGGTCTTCAGCAGGGAGGGGTCGCTAAGAGAAAGGTCCATGGTGTAGCTCCAGGTTGAGTGGCTGGTGATCAAGAGTCAGTGGCAGTGTCGCGCCGCCGGCGCCGGGAACGCAAGCCGTGGCGGCGCAGCAGGCCGCGGAGCTGGTCGTAGGACAGCCCGAGGGCGGCGGCGGTGCGCTTCTGGTTGTGACCGTGCCGCGCCAGGGCGCCTTCGAGAAGACGGCGCTCGAACGCGTCGACGCGATCGCGCAGCCCCCCCTCTGCCGCCGCTTCGGCCGATGCGTCGGCGGGTGCCGCCGGCGGCGGGGTGCCGGCGGCCGGTGCGACGGGGCGGGCGTCGGCGAAGGGGTCGAGGATTACCTCGTCGACCGGTGCGTCCGGGTCGCCCCAGCGGTACACGGACCGCTCCACGGCGTTCTTGAGCTCGCGGACGTTGCCGGGCCAGGAATAGTCCCGCAGCCGGGCCGCTGCACTGTCGGTGAAGCCGGGGAAGAGAGGCCAGCCCAGCTCGGCGCTCATCTGGATGGCGAAGTGCTCGGCAAGCTCCGCGATGTCCTCGCGGCGTTCGCGCAGCGGCGGTAGGTAGACCACATCAAAGCCCAGGCGGTCCAGCAGGTCGTGTCGGAATTCGCCGGCGGCGGCGAGTGCCGGAAGATCCGCGTGGGTGGCGGCCACGACCCGCACGTCTACCTGCAGCGTGCGCTGGCCGCCGAGGCGCTCGAACTCGCCGTATTCGACCAGGCGGAGCAGCTTCTCCTGCAGCCGGGCGGAGGTCGTGCCCAGCTCGTCGAGGAAGAGGGTGCCGCCGTCGGCCCGCTCGAAGCGCCCGCGGTGGGTGTTGGTTGCGCCGGTGAACGCCCCGGGCTCGTGACCGAACAGCTCCGACTCGAGCAGGGACTCGGCCATGGCGGCACAGTTCACCTTGATGAAGGGGGCGTCCCAGCGAGCGGAGAGGAAGTGCAGGCGCTCGGCGGCCAGCTCCTTGCCCGTGCCGCGTTCGCCGAGCACGATGACGGGACGGTTCACCGGTGCGAGGCGGGACAGGTGATCCAGGGCCGCGGCGAGCGCCTCGGAGTTGCCGATCATGCTATCGGGGGCACGCATAGTGGCATTCTATACCTAATTGGTTGGTCGTCTAAGCCTTTAAGGTGGTTATTTGTGCCTGCGTGGGAGCTTCCGGGAGTAGGCCGAACTTCAGGAAATGGCTCTAACCAATTGTTTTCCTGCTGCTTTACAGGTGCTGGTCCGGGTCTTGTTTCGTAACTGGTGACGAGGCTGGATAGTCCGGCCCGCAAGTGACAGAGGACTCACTGCCGTGCAGGCACGCCCTGACCGACTGCTCATGTACCTGGCGCTGGCGCCGATCGGCGCGGCCATTGCCAGCATTACAGGCCCCTCTGCGGGTCTGCTGACGCTGCTCCAGGTGGTGGTCGTGATCGAGGCAATCAACCTCCTCGGGGCGCCCGGGGATGGCTGCGACGGCAACGGGTCCCGTTCCGGTACAGGAGAGTGACCATGGGTATTTTTTCCCGCATGACGGATATCATCAACTCCAACATCAATTCGCTGCTGGACCGGGCGGAAGACCCGGAAAAGATGATCCGGCTCATTATCCAGGAGATGGAAGACACGCTGGTGGAAGTGCGCAGTTCCTCCGCGCGGGTTATCGCGGACCGCAAGCAGGCAGCGCGGCGCCTCGAGCAGCTGCGCGGCGAGGCGGGTGGCTGGGAGGAAAAGGCGAAGCTGGCGATCCGCAAGGGTCGCGAGGACCTGGCCCGGGCAGCGCTGCAGGAGAAGCGAGAACTGGAGGAGGAAATCAACGCCGTCGACGCGGAGCTTGCCGCCACGGACGAGCATGTGGCGCACCTCAACGAGGAGATCGGCCAGCTGCAGCAGAAGCTCTCGGACGCCAAGGCAAAGCAGAAGACCCTGGCCATGCGCAACGCGACGGTCGAGTCGCGCATCAAGGTCAAGCGGCAGGTGCACCGGGAGGCCCTGGACGATGCCTTCACCCGCTTCGAGCACTTCGAGCGGCGCATGGACAACCTGGAGAGCCAGCTCGATGTCATGGACATGGGGCGCGATGTCTCCCCGGGGCTTGCCGCCGAGATCGACGCCCTGCAGGAAGACGAGCGCCTCAACGATGAACTGGCCCGGCTGCGGCGCGAGGTCGCCGGCGACCCGCGGGGCGACGGCGAAAAGGCATAACCGGGTCCGCCTGGTTTACCCTTGAAGACACTCACGACCACAGGATCGATCAATGGACTACTGGGAATTCCTATTCGTCCCCACCGTGCTGTTCATGGTGGTGGTGGCGCCGATCTGGATCGTCATGCACTACCGCAGCGTGAACCGCTCGAGCCGCAGCCTCAATGAGGAGGACCGGCGGCGGATCGAGGACATGCTGGTGACCGTGGACCGGCTGACGGAGCGTATCGGCACCCTCGAGTCGATCCTGGATGACGAGCACCCCGACTGGCGGCAGCAGGCGGGCCGCGGTCGCAGCGAGGAGGCCTCATCATGAGCTATCGGAATCCGCAGAGCTTCGGTGCGCGCAAACGCGCAGGCTGGGGCATGGACCTCTACCGGAACACCCGCCGCAGCCGTATCGCCGGTGTCTGCGCCGGCATTGCCGACTATTGGGATGTCGCCCACTGGGTGGCGCGGCTCCTGTTCATCGCCGCGTTCCTGTTCACCGGGACGCTGGCCCTGTGGGCCTACCTCGCCGGCTGGCTGCTGCTCGCGCCGCGGCCGCGCGGCTCGGTGCCGGGCGCGGTCATGGAGGAGGGGGCCCCGCAGAGGCCCATGGAATACGACGAGCGACGTCACGATTACCGGCCGCAGAACCCCTTTCGCTACAGCGAAAGTGCCAGCGTGCGCCTCGAGCGAGCCCAGGAGCGCCTCGACGGGGCCCTGCGCCGGGTAGAGGCCATGGAGCGCTACGTGACCTCCCGGCGCTACCAGCTGAACAACGCGTTCTCGCGCCTCTGAAGCCCTCCGCTGTCGCACCCGGCGGCTCCCCGGTCTCTCTCCGGTCTCTCCCCGGTCTCTCTGTCAACCCAAAGTAGAAATGTCCCCTTTTCTCCAAACTAGATATGTCCCCTTTGCCGACATCGTTCAGCCACGGGAAGGAGCGGCTCCCGGCTTCACCGGAATACGCTTCCAAGGGTGGTCCGGGGCAGGCTTGTGCGC
>NZ_JBTOLW010000024.1:0-58647 GCF_054552115.1 Pseudohaliea sp.
CCAGCCCTGGTCCGCCGCCGTCGATCGTCGGCGGCAGCAGCTGCTGCCGCCGACGATCGACGGCGGCGGACCAGGGCTGGACGCCGCCGACGAAGAACTTGCGCACGACCGTGCGCAGCACGTCCACTTCCCCGGGCACCAGGCCGCCCGCGCAGAGCGGGCCCCCGGCTGCCCGCCGCGCCAGCACCCCGTCGGCGCGGGCGAGGGCCCCCTGCTGCAGGGTCAGCGCGGCAAGCAGCGCACCGCCATCGCCCCTTGCGACCGTGGACAGGAGCAGCTCGAAGCGCTCGTTGTCCGCCCGGTAGTCGCCGGACAGCCAGCGGGCCGCGAGGGCATCGATCGCCCGGAGGGCAGTCACCGGCTCGCTGCTGGTCTGCGCCGGGTAGTCGCCAAGGGTCGCCGGGGCCCGCCAGAAGGAACGGAACTCCTCGCTGCCGAGCGTGGCGTTGAAGATGCGCGCGGGCAGCTGCTCGCGCTTGCCGGCCGCCGCCCGGTCCAGGGTCGACGCCAGCTCGTCCCGGCCCTCGTCACGCAGCTGCTCGCTGCAGGCGGGGGCGAGGCGGAGGAACTCGAGTTCGAGCAACAGGCGCTGCGACGGTGCGGCAAGCCGCCCGAGGCTGCTGTTGCGCTTGCCCACAGTCACCTGCAGTGCACAGCCGCGCAAGGCCAGGAAATCGAGCGCGCCGATACTGTCCCGCGGTACCTCGACCTGTACCGCCCCCACCCGCGGGGGGCGCAGGGGGCCGCTGTCGCGGGCTGCGGGCGCCGCGCTGTCGAGGGCTCCCTCGAGGCGATTCACGTAGCGCTCGAGGTCGTCACCGGGGCCGCGGCTGCAGGCGCCGAGTATCGCGGCCAGCAGGAGCGCTGCGAGTACCCGGCGGGCCACGGTCTACCGGCCCCGGGGGACCTCAACCCTCGACGCCGAGGGCCTCGCGGATGCGGGCCAGCCAGCTGTGGAGGTGAGCGCAGCTCTCCGGCACCGCCTCCTTGATCCAGCCGGCAAATTCTATGGCCACGAGCAGGTCGATGTCCGCCAGGGTGACGCTGTTGCCCACGAGGAAATCCCGGCCGGCGAGGATCTTGTCCAGCGCCGGCCAGCTCTGCGCCAGCCGCTGCCGGCCGCGTTCGCAGAGCGCCGGGATCTGCGTCACCTTGAACGGGCCCGGCAGCGCGCGGTCCTCGAAGGCCGGGCTGCCGTTGCGCAAGGTCTCCGCGATGGCCATGAATACGCCGACGAACAGGTGGTGATCCCAGGACAGCACCTGCGCCCGGGCCAGGGGGCCGGCGCCGAAGAGCGGCTTGTCCGGGTGCAGCGCCTCAAGGTAGTCACAGATGCCGATCACCTCGGTCATCACCGTACCGTCCTCCAGTACCAGGGCCGGGACCGTGCCCGCCGGGTTGATGCCGCGGTAGCTCTCGCCCAGCTGTTCGCCCTTCATCAGATCGACCTGGGTGGTCGGGAGCTCGATGCCCTTGTAGGCGAGGAAGAGGGTCAGGCGGCGGGGGTTCGGGGCCGGATCGAAGGTGTAGAGGTGCATGCGGTGACTCCCTCGGGGGATGGATCGGGCCTGTAATGTAGCAGCCCCCGCAGGGCATGTCCTGCAGGCGCCCTGCGAGAGCCCTGCAGGAGGGCCGCAGGCGTTCTGAGCGCGTTCCGAACGGGTCTCGCGCGAGTTTCCGGCCGGCGGTCGAGTGGCTATAATGCGCGCCGATTAACAGGGAGGACACACCGTGTTGAAACAGATTTTTGTGGCGGCCGCGGCCGGCAGCCTGGCCCTGTCGGCCATGGCCGTTGACCTGACCGAAGAGCAGCGTGCCGAGATCGCCAAGCGGCTGGAGCCCGTCGGCTCCGTGTGCCTCCAGGGCGACAGCAGCTGCGTGAAGCAGGCCGGCGGTGCCGGTGCGGCAGCCGGTGGCGATGCGATGGCGGCGGCCACGGTGGACGGTGAGTCCGTCTACAACCAGGCCTGCGCGGCCTGCCACGGCACCGGTGCCGGCGGCGCACCGATGGTGGGCGATGTCGAGCAGTGGGCGCCGCGCATCGCCAAGGGCATGGAGGCGCTGCACAGCAGCGGTGTCAAGGGCGTCGCCGGTACGGCCATGATGGCCAAGGGTGGCCGCGCCGACCTGTCCGACGAGCAGGTGGTCGCCGCCGTCGACTACATGGTCGAGAACAGCCAGTAAGCCCCTCTCCCGGGCCGGCGGTCGCCGGCCCGGCTCAGTTGAACAGCGCCTGTAGCGAGGCCAGGGTTTCCTGGCCGCGCTCGCTGTTTTTCTTTGCGTCTGCGTCCGTTCCGCCCACCCGCTCGAGGTCGCCCTGGGGCAGCTCGTCGAGGAAGCGGCTCGGTGTCGTGTCGATCTTTTCGCCGTACTGGCGCCGCTGGCGCGCCCAGGTCAGCGTGAGCGTCTCCCGGGCGCGGGTGATGCCCACGTAGGCGAGGCGCCGCTCCTCCTCGATGGCGCCGTCGTCGAGGCTGTTGCGGTGCGGCAGCAGGCCCTCCTCCATGCCGATGAGAAACACGTGGGGGAATTCGAGCCCCTTGGCCGCGTGCAGCGTCATCAGCTGTACCGCGTCGCCGCTGGCGCGCTCTTCCTCCTGCTGTTCCATAAGATCGCGCAGCACCAGCTGGCCGACCGCGTCTTCCAGAGACCGGTTCTCCCGGCGCATGAGCTCGCCGAGGCTGTCCACCAGGAACCAGACGTTGCGCATGCGGCGCTCGGCGACCGCCTCGTCGGAACTCTGCTTCACCAGCCAGTCCTCGTAGCGGATTTCCCTGAGCAGCGTGCGCAGGGCGTCGGTGCCGCCGCCCTCGCGGGCTGCGCGCCGGGCCTTTCCGAGCAGGGTGGTGAAGGCGCGCAGCCGCTCGGCGGTCGCCGCCGGCAGCCCCTCGCCCTCGCAGGCGCGCGCCAGGCTGCTGCCTGAGGCCGCCGCGGCCCGCCCCAGCGCCGCCAGGGTTGTCGCGCCGAGGCCCCGCCGCGGCGTGTTGGCGGCGCGCAGGAAGGCGTTGTCGTCGTCCGGGTTCAGCAGGAGCCGCAGGTAGGCCATCACGTCCTTGATCTCGTTGCGCGCAAAGAAGGAGGTGCCGCCGCTCAACTGGTAGGGCACCTGCTGGCGCTGCAGCACCAGCTCGAGGAGCCGGGCCTGGTGGTTGCCGCGGTAGAGGATCGCGTAGTCGCCCCAGCGCGTGCGCCGGCGCAGCCGATGGTCGAGGATCTCGGCGACCACCTGTTCCGCTTCCGCGTCCTCATCGGCGCACTGCATGACCCGCAGTGGTTCGCCGGGGCCCAGTTCGCTCCAGAGGGACTTCTCATGCAGGTGCGGGTTATTGGCGATGAGCGTGTTGGCCGCGTGCAGGATGCGCGTGCGCGAGCGGTAGTTCTGCTCGAGCTTGATGACCCGGAGGGCCGGAAAGTCCCGGCCCAGCTGGCCCAGGTTTTCCGGGCGGGCGCCGCGCCAGGCGTAGATGGACTGGTCATCGTCGCCTACGGCGGTGAGCGCGCCGCGCGGGTCTACGAGCTGGCGCACCAGCAGGTACTGCGCTTCGTTGGTGTCCTGGTACTCGTCCACGAGCAGGTAATGCACCCGCTCCTGCCAGCGCTGCCGCGTTTCCGCGCAGCGCCCGAGCAGCTGCGTGGGCAGTGCCAGCAGGTCGTCGAAGTCCACCGCGTTGAAGGTGCGCAGCGCCTCGTCGTAGCGCTCGTAGGCGCGCGCTGCGAGCAGTGCCGCGGCGTCCTCTGCCCCGCTCACGGCAGTAGCGGGGGCGACCCCCGCGTTTTTCCACTGGCTGATGCGCTGCATGACCGCCGGGGCCTGGTCCGCCGCGCGGCCCCGTTCGCCGGCGAGGAGGTCCCGGAGCAGGGCGAGGCTGTCGAGGTTGTCCATGATGGAGAAGCCGCGCCGCAACCCGGCCCGGCCCGGTTCCGTGCGAAGAATGCGCAGGCCCAGCTGGTGGAAGGTGCTGATGGCAAGGCCCTCGGCCTGCTCCCGGGGCAGCAGCCGGCCCAGGCGCTCGCGCATCTCCCGGGCGGCCTTGTTGGTAAAGGTCACTGCCGCGACGCGGTCCGGGCGCAGACCACAGTCACGCACGAGGTAGGCGACCTTGCGGGTGATGACGCTGGTCTTGCCGCTGCCGGCGCCGGCGAGGACGAGGAGCGGGCCGTCGATGTAGCGAACGGCTTCGCGTTGCGGGGCGTTCAGGTCGTTCATCGCAGGGGCCGTGGCGGTCGGGGCGCGTAGCGTGTCACGAAGGCGGCTGCAGGGAAACCGCGAGCAGTCACTCTGTCGTCGGCTGCCGGTAACCCAGCGCCTCCACGAGCTGAGCCCGTCCGGGTGCGGTTGCCCCGGCGAGGTCCCCCAGGGTCAGCGCGACGCGCAGGCAGCGTTTCAGGGCCCGCGGTGACAGGCCGAGGCGCTCGGTCGCCTGTGCGAGCAGCTCGCGGCTGGCGTCGTCGAGGGGGCAGTAGTGGGCGAGCGTCTCGTCGTCCAGCTCGGCGTTGCAGCGGCCCTGCCGCGTGCGCTGCCGATTTCGCGCCGCGCGCACGCGTTCGCGCACCGCCGCACTGCCCTCGCCGCGGGCAGTCCGCGCGAGGAGATCGCGCGGTGGCGGCCGCGGCACGGGCACGTGCAGGTCGATGCGATCGAGGAGCGGCCCGGAGACCCGCTGCCGGTAGCGGCTGACCTGCTCCGGCGTGCAGCGGCAGGCGTGATCCGGATCCCCGTCATAGCCGCAGGGGCAGGGATTCATCGCCGCGACCAGCTGGAAGCGCGCCGGGAAGCTGACCCGGTGCCGGGCCCGCGCAAGGGAGATGCGTCCGGCCTCCAGCGGCTCGCGGAGCATGTCCAGCGCGTGGCGGCCGAACTCCGGTAGTTCGTCGAGGAAAAGCACGCCGCCGTGGGCGAGGGAGATCTCCCCGGGTCGGGGCACGCTGCCGCCGCCCACGAGCGCTGCGGCCGTCGCGCTGTGGTGGGGCGCGCGAAAGGGCCGCTCGGGCACGCTGCCCTGGCCTGCGAGGCTGTGCAGCGCGAGGCTCTCGAGCGCGAGGCGGGGTTCGGGTGGCGGCAGGAGGCCCGGCAGGCGGCTGGCGAGCATGGTCTTGCCCGTACCCGGCGGGCCGGTGAACAGAAGGTGGTGGCCCCCGGCGGCGGCGATCTCGAGCGCGCGCCGTGCGCCGGGCTGGCCGACCACGTCGGCGAGGTCCGGGGCGGGCAGGGGCGCGGCGGCAGCGGCCGCCGTGGCCTGCTCGAGGGGGCGGGTGCCGCGGAGCCCCGCGCAGAGCGAGAGCAGGTCCGGGGCGCCGAAGACCCGGCTGCCGGGTACACGCGCCGCCTCGCCGGCCGCGGCACCCGGCAGGGCCAGGCGGCGGCCGGCGTCGGCGGCTGCGATGCTGACCGGCACCACGCCGGGTACCGGCCGCAGCCCGCCGTCCAGGGCCAGTTCGCCGATGAACTCCCAGGCCCCGAGGCCCTCTGCCGGCAGCTGGCCGGAGGCGGCGAGGATGCCGAGGGCGATGGGCAGGTCGAAGCGGCTGCCCCCCTTGGGCAGGTCAGCCGGGGCGAGGTTGACGGTAATACGCCGCTCCGGGAAGGCGAAGCAGCTGCTGAGGAGGGCGCTGCGCACCCGGTCGCGGCTCTCGCGCACCGCGGTCTCGGGCATGCCGACGACCTGGAAGACAGGCAGCCCGTTTGCCAGGTGGGTCTCGACGCGCACCAGCGGGGCATCCAGCCCGGCGCTCGCGCGGCTGTAGATCATGGCGTAGTCCATCGCTCGTCCCTGAGCTGCTACGTTGCTGTGGGTCGCAGCGGCGTGCGGGCCGCCGGCCGCTTCAACCCCGGTTTTTCTCCAGCGCCTCCAGCTGTTCCAGCAGGTCGGCGAGTTCCGCCTCCAGCGCCTGCACCCGGGCCCGGGTGCGCGCCAGCTGCGCCGCCTGGGCATCGAATTCCTCGCGGCTGACCACGTCGAGGCGCGCCAGCGCGGACTGGAGCAGGAGTTTCGCGTTGCGGTCCACCTCCCCGCGAAGCCCCTCGGCCCCGACGAGCTCGTTGACCTGCTGGATGACCTCGCCGATCGGTGGTGGTTTCAGCGCCATGGGGTGCCCCCTGGTTTCACGGAGCCAGTGTAGTGGATCGCGACGGTCGGGCCCAGCGCTGCCACATGCACTATTTCAGTGCGCCGCATTCTTATGGTGCGTCGGCCCCGGCAGGTTGGCGTCGCAGGACGGCCCCGGGACCGCCCCTTTTTCTGTAACACATTGTTAGAACGATAAAAAATATTCACTGGCATACGCTCTGCTACGTCGCGGGCAGGAATCGCCAGCCGCTACCGGCCTGGCACGGTAAGCCGGCTGCGACTGCGGCGATCCGGGCGCTGTCGCGGACAGCGCCTCCTGCGAGGACACAGAACACGGGGCGCCGGTGCAGCGCCGCCAGGACATCGGGAGAGTTACATGAAACTGATCACGGCTGTGGTGAAGCCCTTCAAGCTGGACGACGTGCGCGAGGCGCTGTCGGAGATCGGCGTGCAGGGCATCACCGTTACGGAAGTCAAGGGATTCGGTCGCCAGAAAGGCCATACGGAGCTCTACCGGGGTGCGGAATACGTGGTGGATTTCCTGCCCAAGGTGAAGATCGAGGTCGCCGTCGGCGAGAGCCTCTTCGAGCAGACGATCGAGGCGATCACCAAGGCGGCCAACACCGGCAAGATCGGCGACGGCAAGGTGTTCGTCTCCCCCCTCGAGCAGGTTATTCGGATTCGCACCGGCGAGACCGGTGAAGAAGCCATCTGAACCCGCTTAACAGGACGTCGAGACGAGAGTGAATCCCATGGAAAACGATATCTTTCAACTGCAGTACGCGCTGGACACGTTTTACTTCCTGGTGTGCGGGGCGCTCGTGATGTGGATGGCTGCCGGCTTCTCCATGCTCGAGGCCGGCCTCGTGCGAGCCAAGAACACGACGGAAATTCTCACCAAGAACGTCGCGCTCTACGCGATCGCCTGCATCATGTACATGGTCTGCGGTTACGCGATCATGTATGGCGGCGACATCTTCCTGTCGACGATAGCCGGTGACGGGGTGGCCGGGGCGGACGAGCCCGCCACTTATGCGCCGTCGGCGGATTTCTTCTTCCAGGTAGTCTTCGTGGCCACGGCCATGTCCATCGTCTCCGGCGCGGTTGCCGAGCGTATGAAGCTCTGGGCCTTCCTCGCCTTCGCGGTGGTCATGACCGGCTTCATCTACCCCATGGAGGGCAGCTGGACCTGGGGCGGCAACCCCGTTTTCGGCCTTTATGCGCTCGGCGACCTCGGCTTCCTCGACTTCGCGGGGTCAGGGATCGTTCACATGGCCGGTGCGGCGGCAGCCCTGGCGGGCGTGCTGCTCCTCGGGCCGCGCAAGGGCAAGTACGGCGCCGACGGCAGCGTCAACGCCATCCCGGGCGCCAACCTGCCGCTGGCGACGCTGGGCACCTTCATCCTCTGGATGGGCTGGTTCGGCTTCAATGGCGGCTCGGTGCTGGCCACGGCCAGCGTCGAGAGCGCCAATGCCGTCGCGGTGGTGTTCATGAACACCAACACGGCGGCCGCCGGCGGCCTCGTCGCCGCGCTGCTGACCGCGCGCCTGATGTTCTGCAAGGCCGATCTCACCATGGCGCTGAACGGCGCCCTGGCCGGCCTCGTTGCCATCACTGCCGGGCCGGATACGCCGAGCGCGCTGCAGGCGACGATCTTCGGCGCGATCGGCGGCGTCCTGGTCGTGTTCTCGATCATCACCCTGGACAAGCTGCACATCGACGACCCGGTCGGTGCAATCTCCGTCCACGGCGTGGTCGGCCTGCTGGGCCTGCTCCTGGTGCCGGTCACCAACGGCGAGAACTCCAGCTTCACCGGGCAGCTCATCGGTGCCGCCACGATCTTCTTCTGGGTCTTCATCACCAGCCTGATCGTGTTCTTCGTGATCAAGATGGTGCTGGGCATCCGCGTCGGCGAAGAGGAAGAGTACGAAGGGGTGGATCTCGGCGAGTGCGGCCTCGAGGCCTACCCGGAGTTCGTCACCCAGAAATAGCACAAGCTTGCGGGCGCATTGAAAAATGCGTTTTTAGGGGGCCCCCGGGCCCCCTTTTTTTTGTCCGTGGCGACTGAGAGCAGTATCCCGCACCTGCCCCGGCCCCACGCGATGAACCTTTTTCCTCATCGCCCCGGAATCGTACGATCGGGTTTGTCATCTGTGCTTTTGTCCTTGCCACCCGCCCCCTTGCCTTCCTATCATCGCGGTTCAATCCCCGGAGACGCGCGACCATGAAGCTTGTTACCGCGATCATCAAACCCTTCAAGATGGACGACGTGCGCGCCGCCCTGTCCGATATCGGCGTGCAGGGCATCACCGTCACCGAGGTCAAGGGCTTCGGCCGCCAGCGCGGCCACACGGAGCTCTACCGGGGCGCCGAGTACGTGGTGGATTTCCTGCCGAAGCTGAAGCTCGAGATCGCGGTGGCCGAGGGTCAGCTCGACGCTATCATCGAGGCGATCATCAAGGCGGTCAACATCGGCAAGATCGGTGATGGCAAGATCTTCGTCACGGACCTCGAGCAGGTCATCCGCATCCGCACCGGGGAGACGGGCGAAGAAGCCGTCTGAGCCCCGCTATCCGCCGGCCCCGCTAGAGGGCCGCCAGCGCCGCCGGCAGTTCCGTAAGCTGCTTGACCGTCGCATCGGGACCGGCGCCCTGCGCGGGATCCCAGGGTGCGGCGCCCGGGTTGAACCACACCGTCTTCAGGCCCGCCTCCCGTGCCCCGGCCACGTCGTGGGCGGGGGAGTCGCCCACGTGGGCGATGGCCGTCGCCTCGACCCCCGCACGTTCGATGGCCGCCCGGAAGAGATCGGGCGCCGGCTTGCTGGCGCCGACCTCCTCGGCGAGGAAGGCGAAGTCGAAGTAGTCCCCGGCGTCGGTCCTGTAGATGTCGGCGTTGCCATTGGTCAGCGCGCCGATGCGGTAGTGGCGGGCAAGCTGCTCGATCACCGCCAGCGCCTCTTCGTACAGCTCCACCTTGTGCCGTTCGGCCAGGAAGGCGGTGAAGGCAGCCTCGGCGCCGGACCGCGCCTCCCGCTCGCCGTAGCCCGCCTCTCGCTGCAGCTCGTAGAGGAACTGCCGGCGCATGTCGCTCACGTGGTGCGCGAGCCGCGGCTCGCGGCGCAGCAGGGCCCGCTTGCGTTCGAGGAGAGCGTGGTCGTCAAGGCCGGCGAGGGCGCCGGGGCGGTGTCGCTCCAGCCAGGCGCGCTGGGCGGCTTCGGCGCGCAGGAGTGCGGGCTCGACGTCCCAGAGCGTGTTGTCCAGGTCGAAGGTGACCACGGCAACGGTCATTCGTCGTCTCCGCCCGCCCGGTCTCCCCGGCGACGGGCCCGGGGGTGGGCGGCATCGTAGACCTTTGCGAGGTGCTGGAAGTCCAGGTGGGTATAGATCTGGGTCGTGCCGATGTTGGCGTGCCCCAGCAGTTCCTGTACGGCGCGCAGGTCGCCGCTGGACTCGAGGAGGTGGCTGGCAAAGGAGTGCCGCAGCATGTGCGGGTGCACGTCCTGGCGCATGCCGCTGCGCCGGCCCTGCAGCCGCAACCGGGCCTGGATGTTGCGAAGGCTGATGCGACGGCCCCGGCTGCTGGTGAACAGGGCGCGGCTGCCATCCGCATCCGCCTGCAGCGAGGGACGGACCCGCAGCCAGGCCTCCAGCGCGTCGAGTGCGACGGTTCCCACGGGGACGGTGCGGGTCTTGCGGCCCTTGCCGGTTACCGTGACCAGGCGCTGCTGCCGGTCGAGATCATCGACGTCGAGGGCGACGAGTTCCGCTAGGCGCAGGCCCGAGGAGTAGAACAGCTCGGCGATGGCGCGATCGCGGACCGCCAGCGGTGAGCTGTCGTCGAAGGCGAGATACTGCTGCAGCTGGTCCGGGTCCAGGGTGCGCGGCAGCCTGCGCGCGCGCCGGGGCGCCTGCACGGCGGCCGCCGGGTTGCGCGGGTGCCCGGCCTCGCGGCCGAGGTAGTTGAACAGCGAGCGGGCGGCCGAGAGGGCGCGCTGGATACTGCCACCGGCGAGGCCGCGGCGGTGCAGGCCGCCGACCCAGTGGCGGATATGCGCCTCCTGAACCTTTTCGGGGTGGTAGATGCCCTGCCCCCCGAGCGCGTCGCCCAGGCCGGTAAGGTCGCGGGCGTAAGCGGCGACGGTATGCGGCGACAGCTGGCGCACTTCGCGCAGGTAGGTCAGAAACTCGTCCACCGCCGTGGCGAAATCCACGGCCTCCCGCGCGGCGCTCACGGCCTCAGGCGTCCGCTGCCGGCGCCCCCTCGCGCTCGAGGCGGGCGAGGATGCGGCCGATCACCGCGGCGAGGTGTTCGAGGAAGAGGGTCCCCATCTGGCTGTGGTAGCGCTTGGCGTCGTCGCTGCCGACGGCGACGAGGCCCCGGTCGCCGTCGAAGTCGAGGGGGGCGAGGGCCGCGGAGCCGGCACCGCGCGCGCCGGGGAACAGGTAGCCGAACTCCTCGGCGCGCAGCGCCCCGCAGGCGGGCTTGCCGCCGCGCAGGAGACTGCCCAGGTGCGCCTCCACGGCCCGGCGCTCGGCACAGCGGCAGGCGCCTTGCGCGGGCCCCTTGCCGTAGACCACCAGGGCCGCGTGGGGCGCGTCGAAATGCTCGCTCATGCCCTGCTCGAAGCGGGACAGCAGCTCTGGCAGGTCCCCGGCCTCGAGGAGCGAAAGCACCAGGGCGCGGGTACCCCCGTAGAGGGCCTCGTTTTCCCGCGCGGCCTCGGTGAGTTCCTTGAGGCGGTGGCGCAGGTCGACGTTGCGTTCGCGCAGCACGCTGACCTGGCGCTCGACGAGCGAGACCGCGTCGCCACTCCCGTGGGGGATGTGCAGGGTGCGCAGGAGTTCCGGGTGGCGCTGGAAGAAATCGGGGTTGTCGAGCAGGTAGTCGCGGAGCTGCGACTCGTCCGGTACCGCCTCGGCGGCGCTCTGCCGCGGGTTCTGTGCTGCCATGCGCTGCGTCCTCGCCGCTAGAGTCGGATCGTGCCCTCGAAGGCTATGGCCGTCGGGCCGCTGAGCAGGACGGGCTCGCCTTCGCCGGCCCAGCTGACTGAAAGCTTACCGCCGGGCAGGTGGACTGTCACCTGCGGGTCCAGCCAGCCCTGGAGCCGGCCCCAGACCACGGCGGCGCAGGCGCCGGAGCCGCAGGCCAGGGTCTCGCCGGCGCCGCGCTCGTAGACCCGGAGGCGCACGCTGCCGCGGTCCACCACCTCCAGGAAGCCGGTATTCGCACGCTCCGGGAAAGCCGGGTGCCCCTCGATGGCGGGGCCGAGGCGTTCCAGGTCGCAATGGGCCACGTCGTCGACGTGCAGCACCGCGTGCGGATTGCCCATGGAGAGGGCGCCGACGCGGACGGTCTCACCGTCCAGGGGGAGCTCGTAGCTGAGCGCGCGGGCCTCGCGGTCCAGGGGGATCTCGGCCGGCTCCAGCCGCGGCGCCCCCATGTTCACTTCCACCCGGTGCTTGTCGAGGACGCGCAGCGTCATAAGCCCGCCCCGGGTCTCGACAGTGATCTGCCGCTTGGCAGTCAGCTTGCGGTGGCGCACGAAACGGGCAAAGCAGCGCGCACCGTTCCCGCACTGGCCGGCCTCGCTGCCGTCGGCATTGAAGATGCGGTAGCGGAAGTCCACGTCCGGGCGCCCGGGGGGCTCGGCAATGAGCACCTGGTCACAGCCGACGCCGCGGCGCCGGTCCGCGAGGCGGCGCAGGTCCCGGGGCTTCAGCTGCAGATGCTGGGTCACCCCGTCGAGGACGACGAAGTCGTTGCCGATCCCGTGCATCTTGGTAAAGCGGATCGCCACGGCGAAGCTCAGGCGGGCAGGCGGCGCTCGCCGCGCAGGAGGTCGTCGATGGATTCGCGCTCGCGCACCACGTGCCAGCGCTCACCATCGACGAGGACCTCGGCGGCGCGGGGGCGGGTGTTGTAGTTCGAGCTCATGACGAAACCGTAGGCGCCGGCGCCGTGAACCGCCAGCAGGCTGCCGGGCCGGAGCGACAGCTCGCGGCCCCGGCCGAGGAAGTCCGCGGTCTCGCAGACCGGGCCGACCACGTCCCAGTGCCCGGTCTCGCCGCCGGCGCGATCGTCCACGGGCTCGATGTTCACCCAGGCTTCGTAGAGCGCCGGGCGGATGAAGTCGTTCATGGCCGCGTCGACGAGGGCGAAATTGTGCCAGGCGGAGTGCTTGAGATAGTTCACGGTGGTCAGCAGCACACCGGCATTGGCGACGATGGAGCGGCCCGGCTCGAAGACCAGCTCGAGGTCGCGTTCGCCCACGGCACGGCGCAGCGCGGCGATGTATGCCGCGATCGCCGGCGGCTGCTCATCGCGGTAGCGCACGCCGAGGCCGCCGCCGACGTCGAGATGGCGAAGGGTGATGCCCTCGTCGGCGAGCTGGTCCACCAGCTCGAGCATGCGTGCCACCGCGTCGAGGAAGGGGCCTGTGCTGGTGAGCTGTGAGCCGATATGGCAGTCCATGCCGACGATCCGCAGCCCGGCGCAGTCCGCCGCCCGGCGGTAGACGGCCAGGGCGCCGTCGCTGTCGATGCCGAACTTGTTTTCCTTGAGCCCGGTCGAAATATAGGGGTGGGTCTCGGCGTCAACGTCCGGATTCACCCGTACGGAAACGGGGGCGACGACGCCGTGCGCGCGGGCCACGCTGTCGAGCAGCTCGAGTTCCGCCGGCGATTCCACGTTGAAGCAGCGGATGCCGAGCTCCAGGGCGCGGGCCATTTCCCCGGCCTGCTTGCCGACCCCGGAAAAGACCACCTTGCCCGGGTCGCCGCCGGCGGCCACCACGCGCTCGAGCTCTCCGCCGCTGACGATGTCGAATCCCGCGCCCCGGCGGGCGAGGAGGTCCAGCACGGCGAGGTTCGAGTTCGCCTTCACCGCGTAGCAGACGAGGTGGCGGCAGCCGTCGAGGGCGGCGTGGTAGGCATCGAGCGCCGTCTCCATGGCGGCGCGCGAATAGACATAGCAGGGCGTGCCTTCGGCGCCGGCGATGGCCGCCAGCGGTACCCCCTCGGCCCAGAGCTCACCATCCCGGCGCGGGAAAGCGGTCACGAGCGCGCCTCCACCGCATCCTCGGCGGGCGGTGCCGGGTAGAGGGGGCCCAGCTGGCCGCAGCCGCTTCCGAGGGCGAGCGCCGCAAGGAGCAGGGCGCGGGAGAGGCATTTCACGATGGTCACTTCCGGAAACGTCAAACGGCGCAGTATAGCGCCGCGCCCGGAGGGGTGCGAAGGGCTAGCGGGCCTCGATGCGTGCGAGGGCGCGCTCGGCGGCGGCACGGACCTGCGCCGGGGCGGTGCCGCCGACGTGTTCCCGTGCGGCGACGGAGCCTTCGAGCGTGAGCACCGCGAAGACGTCGTCGTCGATGCTCGTGGAGAAGCGGCGCAGCGTCTCGAGGTCCATCTCGGCGAGATCCCTGCCGGTCTCCAGCCCGTGGGCCACGGCCTTGCCCACGACTTCGTGGGCGTCGCGGAAAGGCAGGCCCCGGCGCACCAGGTAATCGGCGAGGTCCGTCGCGGTGGCGAAGCCGCGCAGGGCCGCCTCGCGCATGGCGGAGGCATTGGGCTCGATCGCCGGCACCATGTCGGCGAAGGCGCGCAGGGCGTCGAGGACTGTGTCCACGGAGTCGAACAGCGGCTCCTTGTCCTCCTGGTTGTCCTTGTTGTAGGCGAGTGGCTGGCTCTTCATGAGCGTGAGCAGCGCGACCAGGTTGCCGTTGGTGCGGCCGGTCTTGCCACGCACCAGCTCGGGGACATCCGGGTTCTTCTTCTGCGGCATGATGGAGGAGCCGGTGCAGAAGCGGTCCGGAAGACGCACGAAGTCGAACTGCGCGGACGTCCAGAGCACGAGTTCCTCCGCCATCCGTGACAGGTGGGTCATGAGCAGTGCGGCGAAGGCGCAGAACTCGATGGCGAAGTCCCGGTCCGAGACGGCGTCCAGGGAGTTCTCGCAGGGGCTGTCGAAGCCGAGGGCCGCGGCCGTCTGCGCCCGGTCCAGGGGAAAGGTGGTTCCGGCCAGGGCCGCCGCGCCGAGGGGGCACTGGTTCAGCCGCGCCCGGCAGTCGCGGAGCCGGCCATAATCGCGTTCGAGCATCTCGTTCCACGCCAGCAGGTGGTGGCCGAAGGTGACCGGCTGGGCCGCCTGCAGGTGCGTGAAACCGGGCATGATGGTGTCGGCGTGGCTGCGGGCGAGGCCGATGGTGCCGCGCTGGAGCCGGCCCAGCTCGCTGGCGATGCGGTCGATGGCCCCGCGCAGCCACAGGCGGATGTCCGTGGCGACCTGGTCGTTCCGCGAGCGCCCGGTATGCAGGCGCTTCCCGGCGGGGCCGACAAGCTCGGTCAGCCGCGCCTCGATGTTCATGTGCACGTCTTCCAGGCGCTCGGACCAGGGGAAGTCCCCGGACTCGATCTCGGCGGCGACCTGGTCCAGGCCTCCCGCGATGCGCGCGTGGTCGTCGGCGCTGAGCACGCCGCGGTCCCGGAGCATGGCCGCGTGGGCACGGGAGCCGGCGATATCCTCCTGTGCGAGGCGCCGATCAAAGGCCACGGAGGCGGTAAAACGCTGCACGAAGGCATCGGTCGCCTCGCTGAAGCGTCCTCCCCAGACATTGCTCGTGCCGCCGTCGCCGTTGTCGTCGCTGCTCATGCCTTCGCCCCTGTTCCCATGCCTGCCTGCGCCCCGCCGCTGCCGGTGGCCGCCCCCTGCCTTGTCCGCCGCTGGCGGGCGTGCAAGTATAACAGCGCCGTTTCACCGGGAGCCGGCGATGCTGCGACGCGAGCCGCCGGGCGCGGCTGGGCCGCTGCCCGAAGACGATTTCTTCCTGCCCGACCTGTGCGCGCCACGGGCCGTCTTCTTTGCGGTACTCCTCGCGGAGTTGCTGGTGCTGGTTCACTACCTGGCCGACAGCGTGCCCGGGCCCTTCGACTGGCAGGGGCTCGGCCCGGCGTCTCTCTTCGTGCAGTGGTGCGTGCTGCTGTCGTCCGCGCTTCTCTGCCTGCTGCGCCCGCTCCTTGCCCGCCTCCGGCTGCCGCTCGTCACCCTCGCCGCCCTCGCCGTGGTCGCCACGGTGACGGCAGTGAGCAGCGGCCTGGCCCGTCTCGCCTACCCGCCCATGCTGGCCGCGGTCCAGGCCCCGGGCTGGATCCTCCGCAACGTGCTTGTGGCGGTGCTCCTGGCCGGCATTGTCCTGCGCTACTTCTACCTGCAGCAACAGCTCGTGCGGCAGCAGCGCGCGGGGCTGCAGGCGCGCCTGGCCTCCCTGCGCTCCCGCATCCAGCCTCATTTCCTGTTCAACACCCTCAACAGTATCGCCAGCCTCATCGCTGCCCGGCCCGGCGCTGCGGAAAGCGCCGTCGAGGACCTCGCGGAGCTTCTGCGCGCGAGCCTGCGCGAGGACGAGCAGGAGACGACGGTCGCCGAGGAGGTCGCGCTGTGCGAGCGCTACCTGGCCATCGAGGCCCTGCGCCTGGGTGACCGGCTCACCGTGGAGTGGGCCGTGGACGACGGCGCCCGCGGCGCGCGGCTGCCGACCCTGCTGCTGCAGCCACTGCTCGAGAATGCGGTCAATCACGGCATCGCCCGGTTGCCCGAGGGCGGCTGTATCCGTGTCGTGATCGAGGCGCGGGACGGCGAGCTGCGCCTGTCCGTGGTGAACCCGGTACCCGGGCATGGACCGGAGGCTGCCGGTTCCGGCGAGCAGCTGGCCCTGGACAACATCCGCCAGCGGCTTGCGGCGCTGTACCCGGGACGGCACCGGTTCCGCGCCGCACCGGCGGGTGACAGCTACGCCGTGGCCGTGCGGCTGCCGCTGGGCCGGCCGCCGTGAGGATCCTGGTCGTCGATGACGAGCCCCTGGCCCGGGAGCGGCTGCAGCGGCTCCTCGCGCGCCTGCGACCGGATGCGGCCGTGAGCGAGGCCAGTGACGGTGAGAGCGCCCTGCGGGCGGTGCAGGCGACGCCGCCGGATGTGGTGCTGCTGGACATCCGCATGCCCGGCACCGACGGTCTCGCGGTCGCGGAACGGCTTGCCGCCATGGCGCAGCCGCCGGCCGTGGTTTTCTGCACCGCCTACGACGCCTACGCCCTCGACGCGCTCCGCCACGCCGCGGCCGGCTACCTCCTGAAGCCGGTGCGCGAAGCGGAGCTCGCGCAGGCCCTGGCCGCCGCCGGACGGGTCAACCGCGCGCAGCTTGCCGCGCTGCGCGGCGACGAGGGGCGGCGGGAACTGGTGAGCAGCGGCCAGGACGGCATGCGGACTCTGCCCGTCGCTGCGGTGCGCTGCCTGCTGGCGGAGCATAAGTACGTGGTCGCCTACAGCCCCCGGGGTCCGCTGGTGCTGGACGAGACCCTGAAGGACCTCGAGCGGGAGTTTCCCCGGCGCTTCGTGCGCGTGCACCGCGGCGCCCTGGTGGCCCTGGCGCACGTCACCCGCCTCGCCCGCTGCGACGGCGGCTGGGTCGTGGAGCTCGACGGTGTCGACCAGCGGCCCGCGGTGAGCCGGCGGCACCTGGGGGCGTTCCGGGAGCGGCTCGCGGCGCGCTGACCCCCGGGGCGGTCGCTGGTATGATGGCGCCGCTTTCAGACACCGGGGGAACCACATGGGCCAGACAGTCACCATCGCGACCCGCGAGAGCGCCCTGGCGCTGTGGCAGGCGGAATACGTGCGCGATGCGCTCACGGCGGCGCATCCGGGCCTCACCGTCGAGCTTCTCGGCATGACGTCCCGCGGCGACCAGATTCTCGACGTGCCCCTCGCCAAGGTCGGTGGCAAGGGCCTGTTCGTGAAGGAACTGGAGACGGCCCTCCTCGACCGCAGCGCCGACATCGCCGTGCATTCCATGAAGGATGTGCCCATGGAATTCCCCGAGGGGCTCGGCCTCGGCGTCATCTGTGAGCGGGAAGAGCCCACCGATGCCTTCGTCAGCAACCGCTACGAGCGCGTCGAGGAGCTGCCGCCGGGCTCGGTGGTCGGCACTTCCAGCCTGCGCCGGGAGTGCCAGCTGCGCGCGCGGCGGCCCGACCTCACGGTGCGCTTCCTGCGCGGCAACGTGCAGACGCGGCTGCGCAAGCTCGATGACGGCGAGTACGACGCGATCATCCTTGCCAGCGCCGGCCTGCTGCGCCTTGGTCTCGGCGAGCGCATCCGCAATCACATTCCCGTAGCTGACTCCCTGCCTGCCGGTGGCCAGGGCGCCGTGGGCATAGAACTTCGCAGCGATGACAGCGCCACGCTCGAACTCCTGGGGCCGCTGCATCACGGGGCCACCGCCGAGCGCGTCTTGGCCGAGCGGGCCCTGAACCGGCGCCTGCAGGGGGGCTGCGAGGTGCCCATTGCCGCCTACGCAGAGCACGTGGATGGTGGCAGTGCGCTCTGGCTCCGCGGCCTTGTGGGGCGTCCCGACGGCACCACGGTACTGCGCGCCGAGGGCCGGGCGCCGGTGGCCGAGGCAGAGGCGCTCGGCATCGCCGTGGCAGAGGACCTCCTCGGCCAGGGCGCCGAGGCGATCCTCGCCGAGGTCTACAATCGCCAGTGACCGGCGGTTCCTATGCGCCGGCGGTCCTGGTAACGCGACCGGACGGTCAGGCCGACAGCCTCTGCGAGCGGCTCGAGGCGGCGGGCTTCGCGGTCACCCGCCAGCCGCTCCTGGCCCTGGAGCCAGTGGCCCGGCTGGCGCCGGCGCAACGCCGGCTGATACAGGACCTCGATCGCTTCCAGCACTGCATTTTCATCAGCCGCAACGCCGTGCGCTTCGGCCTCGAGCTGTTCTTTGACTACTGGCCGCAGTGGCCCGTGGGCGTGGCCTGCTACGCGGTGGGCGACAGTACCGCGGCTGCACTCCGCGAGGCCGGCCTGGCGGTGCGCACGCCCGGCGCCGACATGACCAGCGAGGGGCTCCTCGCATTGCCGGAACTGGCCGCCGTGCAAGGGGAGCGTGTGCTCATCGTCAAGGGGGAGGGGGGGCGGCAGGCCCTGCGTGAGACGCTAGGCTCCCGCGGCGCCGAGGTGGACGAACTGGCCTGCTACCGGCGGGTGGCGCCGGCCATCGACGGGGCAGCACTCGCGGACCGGCTGGCGCGGGATGCCGTGCGCCTGATACTCATTTCCAGTGGTGAAGCGCTCGCTAACCTGACGGCGTTGCTTAAGCCACGCGAAACGCATAAGTTAGCGGACATTGCGCTGGTCGTACCGTCGGCGCGGGTGGCGGAGGAAGCCGTCGCCGCTGGCTGGCAGCAACCGGTGGTCGCGGCCAACGCAGCAGATGACGCCATGCTGGCCGCGGCACAGCGCTGGCGGTCGGCCCTGGGGGAACGCGAGTGACGAAAGACGACGACCGCGCCGACGACAGCGCGGAACAGCAGGACAGCAGCGGCGGGACAGGTACACCCGCCGCGGTCGATGCCGGCAGCGAAGACCGGGCCGCGGCGGGCGAGGGCCCTGCAGCCGCGGCGCAAGGCGCAGGGAGCCAAGCAAGCGCTACCGGGGCGGCGGGTGCAGGAAGCGGCAACGGCAGCTCCGCGCCAGCCTCCGAAGCGCCCCGGCCGGAGCCTGCCGGCAATCCCCTCATCCCGAAACTCGCCCTGGCCATCGCCGTGCTGGCCGCCGGCGCCGCGTTCTGGGGCCTGCTCGACGGGCAGCGCCGCGACAGCGACGTGCTCCAGCGGCTCACCGGGCTGGAGGCCGTCTCGGGCCGCGAGAGCGCGACCCTCGAACAGCTCAACGCCGCCCTCGAGCGCCAGGTGGAACTGGCCGTCAAGGCCTCGGAGACACAGCTGCGCGGCGAACGCCAGGCCGCCGACGACGAACTCCGCGACCGGCTGGCGGAGGTTGCCGAGGAGGCCCGGGACGCCCGCAGCGGGCAGACGGAGACCGCAAAAGCGGTCGCCGGCCTGCGCGACACGATGGCCGGGCGCTTCGAGCGTCTCGACAGCCAGCTCGCGCGCCAGCGCAGCCAGCTGGAGGAGTTCCAGCAGGTCAGTGCCGGCGACCGCGACAGCTGGCTGCTCGCCGAGACCAACTATCTTCTGCGGCTCGCCAACCAGCGCCTGGTCATGACCGGCGACACTGCTTCCGCCGAAGCGCTGCTGCGCAGCGCCGACGGCGTGCTGCGCGAGCTCGACGACCCCTCGCTCCACGGCGTGCGCGAGGCCATCGCCGAGGACCTCGCCGCGGTGCGCGCGGTACCGAAGCTCGACCGGCAGGGCGCCTACCTGCGTCTCGCCGCCCTCATCGACCGCATCGACAGCCTCGAGGTCTTCGACACGCCTTCCCTGCCGGAGGGCGACGCCCCGCCGCCGGCCGAGGGCGACTGGCAGAGCCGGCTTCGCCAGGGCTACGAGCGCGCCCTTGCCAAGCTGTCTGACTACGTCGTGGTGCGCCGCCGCGACGAGCCAGTAGAGGTCCTCATGGACCCGCAGTGGGAGCGGCTGGTGCGCCAGAACCTGCGCATGCTGCTGGAGCAGGCCCAGGTGGCGCTGCTTTCCGGCAACGGCCGCCTCTACCGGGAGAGCGTGGAGCGCGCCACGGGCTGGGTGCGCGAGTTCGAGGCCAGCGATCCCGACGGCGCCGCTGCCATGGTCGGCGAGCTCGAGGATCTCGCCGGTGAGCGTGTGAGTGTCGACGTGCCCGACGCGACCGGCAGCCTGGCCGCCATGCAGTCCGTGCTCGCCGCGCGCGCGGGCCGGAGCGGCGACTGATGCGCAGCTTCTTCCTGCTCGCGCTGATCGCCCTGCTGCTGGGCGTGGGCCTGGTGGCGATGATCGAGAGCGAGCCGGGCTACCTGCTCCTCGCCTTCGGCGACTACACGGTGGAGTCGAGCCTCTGGGTCGGCCTCCTGCTGATCGCAGTGCTGGTCCTGGTGCTCTATGCGGTCGTCGGTACCATCGCCCGCCTGCTGGCAAGCCCCGGCACGGTCCGTTTCTGGGCGACGGCGCGGCAGCGCCGCCAGGCGGCACGGCTGACGAATCGTGGCCTGATCAGCTATATCGAGGGCGACTGGCGCAAATCCCGGCGCCAGCTGCAGCGCGGCGCCAGGCACAGTGCCTCGCCGGTCTTCAATCACCTGATGGCCGCCCGCGCCAGCTTCCAGCTCGACGACCCGGAGCAGATGCGGAGCGACCTCGAGGCGGCGCTGCGGGAGGACATCCAGTCCGCCGTGGCCGTGGACCTGACCCAGGCGGAGCTCGCCCTGCAGGGCGGCAAGTTCGACCGTGCCCTGACCTGCCTCGAGCGCGTGGCCCGGCGCAGCAACAGTCCGCAGGTCTCGCGGCTGCGCTGCAGGGCGCTGCTCGGCCTCGGCGACTGGGAAGGCCTCGCCGACCTGCTGCCGGTGCTGCGGCGGCAGGGTGCACTGCCGGACAAGGAACTTGCCCGCCTCGAGCGTGAATGTCACCTGCGGCTCCTCGAAGGTGCGGCCCTCGACCTCGGTGATGACACGGCCGCTGCCCTCAAGCTCACCTGGCGGCGCGTGCCGCCGGCGCTGCAGCAGGATGAATCACTGCTGCATCGCTACGTGGAATTGCTGGAGAAAGTCGGCGCCAAAGACGAGGCCGCGAAGCTCATCACGCGCACCCTGAAGAAACGCTGGGACCCGGAACTCGTCAACCGCTATGGGCGTCTCGCGCTGGAGAAAGGCAAGCGCCAGCTCACCCAGGCGGAACACTGGCTGGGCAAGCACGGCGACGATCCGCAGCTGTTTCTCTGTCTCGGCCGCCTCGCCGCCCGTCAGCAGGACTGGCAGCGCGCGCGCCAGTACTTCGAGCGCAGCATCCAGGCCGGCCCCACGGAGGAGGCCTGCGCGGAACTCGGCCGGCTGCTGCTGGCGAGCGGCGAGACGGGCCTCGCCGCGCAGTACTTCAACACGGGCATTACCCTGCAGGGCGATGCCCTGCCGGAACTGCCGCTTCCCGATGCCGTTGACGGGGAGGACCTCGTTCCCGAGGAGCGCCGCCTGGATGGCGAGGGGAGTGAACGGGCGGGCCGCGACGCCTGATCGCCGGGCCTGCGCGACACGATGCACACCGGCCGCAACGACCCCTGCCCGTGCGGCAGCGGCAGGAAGTACAAGAAGTGCTGCCTTGCCCGCGAAACCGCCGCCCCGGCGGCTGCGAGCCAGGTTGCGCCCCGGCGGGAGGATCCGGTAGCGGCGGCGAAGCAGGCGCTGGCCCGGGGGCAGCTGGACCGCGCGCGGGAACTCCTGGCGAAGGAGCTGACGCGGCGCAGGGTCCCCGCGGCAACCTGGTCCCTCGCCGGCGGTATCGAGCTGCAGGCGAAGGCCTTCGCCAGGGCGAGAGACTATTTCGGCAGGGCCCTGGCACTGGCGCCGGACAACGCGAGCTACCGCTACAACCACGCGACGGCACTGGCCCTCGCCGGCGAGCGCGAGGCGGCGGCGAAAGCGCTGAAGCAGGTCGTCCGGGCCCGCCCCGACCTCTACCAGGCCTACAACAACCTCGCCAACGTCCTCCGGGACCTCGGCCGTCCCGACGAAGCGCTCGGCTACTACCTGGAAGCGCTGGACTTCAACCTGCGTCAGCCCACGGGCCTCAGCCACCTGCTCTTTTCGCTACACCAGTTTGCCTTCGAGGATGACGACAGGCTCTTTGAGTTGCACTGCCGTGTCGGCGAGCGCCTCACCGCGCTGGCGCCGGGAGGTGCCGCACAGTGGCGGCCGACGGCACCCCGGGCCGATGGCCGGATCCGCATCGGCTACCTGTCGCCGCGCTTCTCGCGCACGATCGTCGGCTACTTTTTCAAGCCGCTGCTTGACGCGCAGGACCGGGACCGGTTCGACGTCTACCTCTACAGTGCCACCCGCGAGGAGGACGACCTGACGGCCTGGTTCCGCGAGCGCGCGGACGGCTGGCGCGATGTGTCCCGGCTGAGCGATCGCGAGCTCTGCCGCCGGGTGGCGGATGACGAGATCGACATACTCATCGATCTCGCGGGCCACGCGCCGGAGAACCGCCTGGTCGCGCTGGCGGCCAAGCCGGCGCCGGTGCAGGTCTCCATGCTGGATTACTTCGACACGACGGGCGTGCCGGCGATCGACTACCTGGTGACCGATCGCGTGTCGACGCCGCCGGAGAGCCCCCAGCGCTTCACCGAGTCGTGCCTGGTGCTGGACCAGCCGCGGCTGGTCTACGAGGCGCCGGCCTATGCGCCGCCGGTCACGGTGCGCCCGGCGACGGCAGGGGAGCTGGTGTTCGGTTCCTTCAACCGCCACGAGAAAACCAGCACGGCGGTCGTCGAAGCCTGGTCCGCACTGCTCCGTGCGGTACCTTCCGCGCGCCTGCTGCTGAAAAACCGGGCCTATGCGGAAGCGGAGCTTCGCGACAGCTTTCTGTCGCGTTTCACCGAACGCGGTATCGCCCCCGAGCGCATCGAGTTCCGCCCGGCGTCGCCCCATGCCGGGATGCTGGCCGAGTACGCCGACATGGATATCGCCCTGGACACTTTCCCCTACAACGGTGGCCTGACCACCTGCGAGGCGCTGTGGATGGGCACGCCGGTGCTCACGCTGGAAGGCAGCCGTATCATCAGCCGCCAGTCCTCTGCCATGCTGCAGAGTGTCGGCCTCGATGACTTCGTTGCGCGCACGCAGGAGGAATTCGTGAGCAAGGGTGCCTGGTGGGCGGCCCATCGCGACGGCCTCGTTACGCTGCGCGCAGGGCTGCGGGAGCGCATGGCCGCCTCGCCGCTCACGGACGGGGCAGCCTATACACGGGCGCTGGAGCAGAAGCTGTGCGAGGCCCTGGCGCGCTACTACGACGCCGCCGCGGAAGGCTGATCCGGACCGCTCCCCTAGAGCCCCAACTGGTCCCAGATTGCGTCGACGCGCGCCCGGGTAGCGTCGTCCATGCGTATCGGCTCGCCCCATTCCCGGTCCGTTTCACCGGGCCACTTGTTGGTCGCGTCGAGCCCGACCTTGGAGCCGAGGCCGGCAACCGGTGAGGCGAAGTCGAGGTAGTCGATCGGCGTGTTGTCGACGAAGGTGCAGTCGCGGCGCGGGTCCATGCGCGTGGTGATCGCCCAGATCACGTCCTGCCAGTTGCGCGCGTCGACATCATCGTCGGTGACGACGATGAACTTGGTGTACATGAACTGGCGCAGGAAGGACCAGATACCGAGCATCACCCGCTTGGCGTGGCCCGGGTATTCCTTGCGCATGGTCACTACCGCCATGCGGTAGGAGCAGCCTTCCGGCGGCAGGTAGAAGTCGACGATCTCCGGGAACTGCTTTTTCAGCAGGGGGACGAAGACCTCGTTGAGAGCCACGCCCAGAATGGCCGGCTCGTCCGGCGGGCGGCCCGTGTAGGTGCTGTGGTAGATCGGCGCCTCGCGGCTTGTGATCGCCTCCACGGTGAACACGGGGAAGCGGTCGACCTCGTTGTAGTAGCCCGTATGGTCGCCGAAGGGACCCTCGTCCGCCAGCTCGCCCGGCTCGAGGTGGCCCTCGAGGACGAACTCGGCACTCGCCGGGACCTGCAGGCCGTGCTCGCGGCAGAGCGGCGTCACGCACTCGGCAAGCTCCGTCTTGCCGCCGCGCAGGAGGCCCGCAAAGGCGTACTCGGAAAGCGTATCGGGCACCGGTGTCACGGCGCCGAGGGTGGTGGCCGGGTCCGCGCCCAGGGCGATGGCCACGGGGTAGCGCTTCCCCGGGTGCTGCTGCTGCCAGTCGCGGTAGTCGAGGGCCCCGCCGCGGTGCGAGAGCCAGCGCATGATCAGCTTGTTCCGCCCGATGAGCTGCATGCGATAGATGCCGAGATTCTGCCGTTTCTTCTGTGGCCCCCGGGTAATGACCAGGGGCCAGGTGACGAGCGGGCCGGCATCGCCGGGCCAGCAGGTCTGGATGGGCAGCGCGTAGAGATCGACGGCGTCGCCCGAGCGCACGTGCGCCTGGCACGGCGGATTGCGCACGACCTTCGGCCCCATGGCCATGACTTTCTTAAGCAGCGGCGCCTTGTCGATGGCGTCGCGGAAACTTTCCGGCGGGTCGGGCTGGCGCAGGTAGGCGAGCAGCTCGCCGATCTCGCGCAGGGCGTTGACGTCGTCGGCGCCCATGCCGAGGGCGACCCGGCGCTCCGTGCCGAAAAGATTGGCCAGCACGGGCACGGAAGACCCCTTCGGGTTGGTGAACAGGAGCGCGGGCCCGCCGCTGCGAAGCGTCCGGTCGGCGATCTCGGTCATTTCCAGGCGGGGGTCGACCTCCAGGTCGATGCGCTTCAGCTCACCCTGTTTTTCCAGGGCGTCGATAAAATCGCGCAGGTCTGCGTAGCGTGCGGCCATGGGCTGTCCTTCGCCGGGGGGCCGGAATTATAGCAGCGCCGCTGTCGCGACGGAGGGTCCCGAGCCGGACGGTTCGCTGTCCGCCGCGGGGGCTACTTCCGGCGCATGGACAGGAAGAATTCCTCGTTGGTCTTCGTGTCCTTGAGCTTGTCGATGAGGAACTCGATGGCGGGGAGGTCTTCCATGCCGTGGAGCAGTTTGCGCAGGATCCACATGCGCTGCAGTTCCTCTTCACCGGTGAGCAGTTCCTCCCGACGGGTGCCGGAGCGGCGGATGTTGATGGCCGGGTAGACACGCTTTTCGGCGATCTTGCGGTCCAGGTGCAGCTCCATGTTGCCTGTGCCCTTGAACTCCTCGTAGATCACCTCGTCCATCTTCGAGCCGGTGTCGATGAGGGCGGTGGCGAGGATGGACAGGCTGCCGCCCTCCTCGATGTTCCGGGCCGCGCCGAAGAAGCGCTTCGGCCGCTCCAGGGCGTGCGCGTCGACGCCGCCGGTGAGCACCTTGCCGGAGCTCGGGATAACCGTGTTGTAGGCGCGGGCGAGGCGGGTGATGGAGTCGAGGAGAATGACCACGTCGCGCTTGTGCTCGACGAGGCGCTTGGCTTTCTCGATGACCATGTCGGCTACCTGCACGTGGCGGGCCGGTGGTTCGTCGAAGGTGGAGGCGACCACCTCGGCGCCGCGCACACCGACGGAGCGCTGCATCTCGGTGACTTCCTCGGGACGCTCGTCGATGAGCAGCACGATGATGTAGCACTCGGGGTTATTGCTCATGATGGCCTGCGCCATGCTTTGCATCATGATCGTCTTGCCGGCCTTGGGCGGTGCCACGAGCAGGCCGCGCTGGCCCTTGCCGATCGGGGCGACGAGGTCGATGATGCGGCCGGTGAGGTCCTCGGTGCTGCCGTTGCCTTTCTCGAGCATCAGCCGCTCCGTCGGGAACAGCGGCGTCAGGTTCTCGAACAGGATCTTGCTCTTGGAGTTTTCCGGCCGGTTGAAGTTGACCTCGCCGATCTTGAGCAGCGCGAAGTAGCGCTCGCTGTCCTTGGGAGGGCGGATCTTGCCGGTGATCGTGTCGCCGGTGCGCAGGTTGAAACGGCGGATCTGGCTCGGGGAGACATAGATGTCGTCCGGGCCCGCGAGGTAGGAGCTGTCCGCCGAGCGCAGGAAGCCGAAACCGTCCTGGAGAATTTCCAGCACCCCGTCGCCGTAGATGTCCTCACCGCTCTTGGCGTGCTTCTTGAGGATGGAAAAGATGATGTCCTGCTTGCGGGACCGGGCCATGTTCTCGAGGCCGATGCCCTGGGCGATATCGATGAGGTCTTGGGTCGATTTGGTCTTCAGGTCGGTCAGGTTCATAGATTTGTTCTGGGGTGTGATTCGAGAGGGAAAGGATGCGTCGCGCGGGCAGCTGGGGGTGCGCCACGGGCACCCGGGTATCGGAGAAGCCGGTCGGGTTACGGGGTTATTATCGTTGCGCAGAGGTGCGCGACGAAAATGAATCTAGCACGGTGGGGTGGGGGCGTCTACCGGTTTTTTCCGCACCGGCCGCCGCCCCACGGGAAGGGCTTCAGAGCGCCTCTTCGATGAACTCGACGAGCTGCGTCTTGGACAGCGCGCCGACCTTCGTGGCCTCCGCGGCGCCGTTCTTGAACAGGATCAGCGTGGGGATGCCGCGGATGCCGAACTTCGGCGGAATCTCCGGGTTCGAATCCACGTCGACCTTGCACACCTTGAGGCGCCCGGCGTATTCGCTCGCGACTTCGTCGAGGATCGGCGCAATCATCTTGCAGGGGCCGCACCATTCGGCCCAGAAGTCGACGATCACCGGCACGTCGGCGCCGAGGACGTCCTGATCGAAACTGGCATCGGTCACGTGTACGATGTTCTCACTCATTGGGGTCTCCAGCTGGTAGGGGTATCGGGCAGAGGTGGCTGACGGGGCTAATGCTAACACCGGGCCGGCCAGCGACCAATCCGCAGTGGCAGCGTGGTGCGTCTACGTACTGCGCTGCGCCGACGGTTCACTTTACACGGGCGTGACCCGGGACCTGGCCCGGCGCCTGCGCCAGCACAACGGGGAAATCGCCGGCGGGCCGCGCTACACCCGCGGCCGGCGGCCGGTGGTGGTTGCCTGGAGCACCGTCGCCTCTTCGCGCAGCGAGGCCCAGCGGCAGGAGGCCCGCATCAAGCGCTGGCCGCGCCGGGCGAAGCTTCGCCTTCTTCGGCGCTGAACGCCGTCGCTGCCGCTTCCAGGGCCGCCTCCGCCTCCAGCCACGCCTCTTCCAGCGCCTCGGTCTCGCCGCGCAGTTCGCCTTCGCGGCGCAGCAGCGCCGTGAGCTCATCACCGGCTTCTGCAGCGTAGAGCGTTTCGTCGGCGAGCCTGCCCTGCACCGCTGCGAGTTCCTTCCCGCTGCGCTCGAGCGCACGCTCCAGTCGCTCCACTTCCCGCTGCAGCGGGCGAAGCCGCTCCCGCCGCGCCGCGGCTGCCTGCCGCCGGCTGCGACGGTCGTCGCCGGACGCGGCCGATGCCCGGTCGACACGCTCGCGGGCGGCCGGCCCCGCGTCGGCGAGGACCGCCGCCTCGTAGCCGGCGAGATCGCCGTCGTAGTCATGCACGGTTCCGTCCGCTACCAGCCAGAGCCGGTCCACGGTGGCGCGCAGGAGGTGACGGTCGTGGCTGACCAGCAGCACGGTGCCGTCGTAGCCCTGCAGAGCCTCGGCCAGTGCCTCGCGCATGGCGAGGTCGAGGTGGTTCGTGGGCTCATCGAGGACCAGCAGGTTCGGCGCCTGCCAGAGCACGAGAGCGAGGGCGAGGCGGGCTTTTTCACCGCCGGAAAAGGGTGCGATGGGTGCGGTGGCGCGGTCACCGCGAAAGTCGAAGCCGCCGAGGAAATCGAGGATTTCCTGTTCCCGGGCCTCCGGGGTAGCGCGCTGCAGGTGCTGCGCCGGGCTCGCCGCGAGGTCGAGGACTTCCAGCTGCTGCTGGTCGTAGTAACCGAGCCGGCAGCGGTCGGAGGCCTTGCGGTCACCGGCAAGCAGGGGCAGGCGGCCGACCAGCGCCTTGAGCAGGGTGCTCTTGCCGGCACCGTTGCGGCCGAGGAGCCCGACGCGGTCCCCCGGGGCGAGGCGCAGGGTCACGCCGTCCAGGACGGCCCGGTCGCCGTGGCCGAGGCGGGCCCGGTCGAGGGCGAGGGCCGGGTCGGTGAGGGGGGGCGCCGGCGGGAACCGGAAACGGAAGGGCGTATCGACGTGCGCGGCCGCCACCTGCTCCATGCGCTCCAGCGCCTTCAGCCGCGACTGCGCCTGCCGTGCCTTGCTGGCCTTGGCCCGAAAGCGGCGCACGAAAGCCTCTATCTCCGCTGCGCGCCGCTGCTGGCGTTCCTGCTTTGCCTGTTCCGTGGCCAGGCGCTCGGCGCGCTGGCGTTCGAAATCGCTGTAGCCGCCGCGGTAGGCTTCGAGGCTGCCGCCGGCGAGGTGGAGCACGCGGTTGCAGGTGGCGTCGATGAAGTCCCGGTCGTGGGAGATGAGCAGGAGAGTGCCGTCGTAGTCTGCCAGCCAGCCCTGGAGCCAGAGACTGGCATCGAGGTCGAGGTGGTTCGTCGGCTCGTCGAGGAGCAGCAGGTCGGACGGGGTCATCAACGCCCGGGCGAGGTTGAGCCGGATGCGCCAGCCGCCGGAAAAGGCGGCCACCGGCCGATCGCCGTCCCCGGGGGCGAAGCCGAGGCCGCGCAGCAGCCGTTCGACGCGGGCGTCGGCGCTGTAGCCGCCGCAGTCCTGCAGCGCCGCATGAGTCGCCGCGGCGCCGTCGAAGTCGCCGGCCGCCTCTTGGCTGCGCAGGCGGTTGCAGAGGTCGGCAAGCCCGGCGTCGCCGGCGAGGACATAGTCCGACGCCGGCTGGTGGCTGGCCTCGACTTCCTGCGCCATGTGCGCCAGGCGCAGTCCGGCGAGACCGTCGACCTCGCCGCTGTCGGCACCGAGCTCGCCGAGAAGGAGGGCAAAGAGGCTGCTCTTGCCGCTGCCGTTCGCCCCTATCAGCGCAATGCGCTCGCCGCGGGTGAGCGTTGCCCGGGCCCGGTCCAGGAGCAGGCGGTCGCCGCGGCGCAGGGAAAGTTCACGTAAGATCACCATGGGGGCAGCATTCTACTGGGCGAGCACCCCGGGGGGCGAGCGGGGGCAGCAGCGGACCAGGCCCGGCAATTAGCCCCCCCCCGAGCAGGCCGGGTAGACAGCTAGGGCACGACGCATGACCGATGACAGCGGACACGGGACACTCTGGGCCGGCATCACGGCGCTCTATGGCGAGCCGGGGGTGGCAGAGGCCTGTCTCGTCGCGCAGGATGAGGCGGGTGCCGATGTGCTGCTGCTCCTCGCCGCCGCCCTGATGGCCCGCCGGGGCGTGAGCCTCGACGGTGCCGGCCCTGCCCTGGCCGCCGCCGTGGAACCCTGGCGTTCCGAGGTGGTGCGTCCGCTCCGCGCCCTGCGCCGGCGCTGGCGCGGCCTCGACGGCGTCGAACCGCTCCGCGAGCGCCTGAAGGCCCTCGAGCTCGAGGCCGAGCGCGCGCAGTTCGAGCGCCTGGCGCCGCGCCTGGCCGGCTCCCCTGCCGAGCCCGGTGCCAGGCTCCTGCGTGAGAACCTCGCAGCCGTTGAACCCATGCTCTCCGCCGGCAGTCTCGATGCGCTGGCGGCTGCGTTGGCGCGGGGGTGGCGACCGGCCCCCGGCGGGTAGTACCATGCGGCGCAGTAGCGTCGGCGCGAACCGCGCCCGCAGGGCTCCCGCGCGCCGGCACCCGTTTCCCCCCGCAAACGATGGAAAGCACGCTATGAAAAGATTCGTCACGCCCGTGGCCGCGGTTGCCCTCGTCCTCGGCCTGCAGGCCTGCAACCAGCAGCAGTCCGGCGGCAGCGACAGCACCGCGGGCAGCGAGCCGGTGGCCCTCGATACGCCGACCAAGCGCCTGAGCTACGGCGTCGCTCTCGGCCTCGGCCGCAACATGAAGAACGACGGCATGGAGATGGACATCGACGCGTTCACTCTCGGCCTTCGCGATGCCTTCAGCGGTGCCGAGCAGCGGCTCACGCCGGAAGAGATCCAGGCCGAGATGGTGGCCTTCCAGGAGAAACTCCAGGCCGAGCAGGAAGCGAACCAGCAGGCGCTGGCCACGGCCAACGCCGAGGCGGCCGAGATCTTCCTCGCCGAGAACGGCGCGCGCGAGGAAGTCACCGTCACCGAGAGCGGTCTGCAGTACGAGGTTATCGAGGCCGGGGACGGCCCCGTCCCCGGCGCGGACGACAGTGTCGAGGTGCACTACCGCGGCACGCTGCTCGATGGCACGGAGTTCGACTCCTCCTACAAGCGCGGACAGCCCGTGACCTTCGGCGTCGACCAGGTCATCGCCGGCTGGACGGAAGCGCTGCAGCTCATGCCCGTCGGTTCGAAGTGGAAGCTCTACATCCCGCCGGAGCTGGCCTATGGTGCCGGCGGCGCGGGTAACGTGATCGGGCCGAACGCGGCGCTCACCTTCGAGGTCGAGCTCCTGTCCATGCCGAGCCAGGCCGAGGAAGCGGCCGCTGAGGACGCAGCGGCCGAGGGTTGATACCCGCGACGGCCAGGGCCGTTCCACCCGCCCCACCCGGGGCGGGTTCCCTCAGCGTCGCAGCAGCTGCCAGAGGCTGAGCAGGCAAAGCACGAGAAACCCCGCCAGCGTCTGCTCCGGGATGCTGAGGCCGAGAAAGGACCAGACCGTTTCCGCGCAGTTGCCGTCCCCCATCATGATCACCGAGAAGGCCTCCGAGAGGGGCAGCGTATCGAGCAGGTAGCCGAGGCTCGGGCCACAGGCCGGCACCTGGTCTTCAGGCAGGTGCTGCAGCCAGACATGGCGCCCGGCGACGGCCGCGCCGCCGCCCGCGGCGAGAACGCAGAGGCCGGCGTAAATGCGGCGTCCCGTGATGCCGGGGTTGTGAAGCGCCGCCAGCAGCGCGAACAGTCCGGTGAGTATCATGAAGCCGCGCTGGGTGACGCAGAGCGGGCAGGGGGCGAGCCCGAGGTGCTGCTGGAGGAAGAGCACGGCGAACAGCATTGCCCCCACGGTGCCGAGGAACAGCAGGAAGAATACCGGGCGGGGGGACGTGAGCGCAGGCATGGGGCGGTTTACCTCCCGTGGTTATGCTGAAGGGCCACTAGAGCGCCTGGTACTGCTCGTAATAGGCCGCGAGATAGCTGGCGAAGTCCAGCGTATCAGCCGCCTCCAGCTCCCGCTGGGCGGCCAGGGAGCGTTGGCTCTCCGTCTCGAGAGCCGCGAGGGCCGCCTGGCCCGGCGCCCGCTCGCGAAAATGCCGGGCCCAGCGCTCGCTGTAGCGCAGACCGAAGCGGTAGAAGGGCAGCCCGTCGCGGGACATCTCCGCGAGCATGCGCGCCGAAGGCGTGGCTTCCGGGTCATGAACCTTCGCTTCCTGCGCCGCCACGGCGTCACGGTAGCCGCCATCACCCTGGGCGCCATCGAGGAGCGCGGCGGAGCGCGCCACGCCCTGCAGGCGTTCCCCGGCCAGGGCCGAGAGCGGCCGGCGGTCGCCCGCGCTGGCCAGGGTCAGCCCCGGTTCACGGCCCCGGTCGACCACCGTCGCGAGGTTTTCGTCGAGCAGGGCCTGCTCCGCCGGCGAGCAGGGCGGGCTGTCTTCCACCAGGCAGTGCAGCAGGAACGCATCGAGGAAGCGGATCGTCTCCTCGTCGAGCCCCAGGGGCAGAAAGGGGTTGACGTCGAGACAGCGAACCTCGATGTACTCGATGCCGCCGCGGCGCAGGGCGGTCAGCGCTGTCTCGCCGGAGGCCGCAACGCGCTTCGGGCGGATGGTGCTGTAGAACTCGTTCTCGATCTGCAGCAGGCTGTTGTTGAGCTGCTGGTACTCCCCGCCCTCGCCGCTCGGGAACTGCGCATAGTCCGGGTGCGGGGTGAGAATCGCGTTCTTCAGCGTCTGCAGGTAGCTGTCGAGATCGTTGTAGCAGACCGCCAGGCCGCGCTGCGCCTCGCTGTTATAGCCGAGGCCGCCCATGCGCAGGGAGGTGGCGTGCGGCCGGTAGAGCGTGTTGCCTTCCGGGTCCATGGGCGCGAGGCCGTGCCCCTGGCGTCCGCGGAGGAAGCTCGCGCACACCGCCGGTGAGGCACCGAAGAGGTAAATGAGGAGCCAGGACCAGCGGTGGAAGTTGCGGATGAGGCCCAGGTAGCGCCCGGTGATGTAGTCCTGCCGGGTACCGGGCGCGCCATCGTCCCGCCACGCAGCTTCCCAGAAGGCCTCGGGGGGAGAGAAGTTGTAATGGATCCCGGCGATGGCCTGCATCATGCGGCCGTAGCGGTGGCCGAGACCGAGGCGGTAGACCGTCTTCATGCGCGCCACGTTGGAGCTGCCGTAGCGGGCAACGGGGATGCCGGCGTCGCCGCTGACGATGCACGGCATGCTGAGGGCCCAGAGCCGCTCCTCGCCCAGTTCGCGGTAGACGAAGCTGTGGATGTCCGCGAGCGTTCCGAGGGTCTCATCGATGCCCGTGCTCACGGGGGTAATGAACTCCAGGAGCGCTTCCGAGTAGTCCGTGGTAATGCTGCCGTGGGTCAGGGCGGAGCCGAGCCCCGGAGGATGCGGGGTCTGTGCGAGGGTGCCCTCCGGGCTGATGCGCAGGCTCTCTTTCTCGACGCCGCGCCGGATTCCCGTGAGCAGCGACGGCGTCCCGGCCGCCAGCCGCTCGAGCTGTGTCTGCCAGTGCGATGTCACAGGGTATCCTTTGCCGCGGGCCTCGAGGGAACGCGGGAGTTTAGCGGCGAAGGGAGAGCGAGTACAGGACGGGACACGGGCCTGGCTCAGCCATCCTCCGGCACGTCGATGTACTCGAGGGCCGCTTCCCACTGGGGGATGTCAGAGCCCGCCGCTTCGAGAATCTCGAAGCCGGCGATCCAGCTGCCCGGGCGGTCCTTCTCGCGCATGCGCCAGCGTACCTGGCCGACGAGGTAGAACGGGTCCGCTTCCCCGGGGATGTCCACGCCCACCTGCAGGATCGCGCCGACCGTTACCCGCTGGTCCAACTGCACCCGCAGTCCGCGCCGCGAGACCTCCAGCGTATGGCAGCGCACGACCTTGCCCGGGCCGACGGCCCCGGGTGGTGGCGACTCGATCTCGATGAAGACCGTGCTGGCCAGCGGTAGCCGGCAGTAGCGGCGCATGTTCCTGCCCTGCTCATCAGCCATGGCGCATCCTCCCGCCCCCAGCCCGGTCAGTCATCGCGGCGCTCCCGGGCCCGCTGCACCTCGTCGCGGAAGTAGCTGCGGGTCTCGAGGATATCCACCAGCCCCTCGTCGATGAGGGCCAGCAGTTCGGCACGGCTCAGCTCGCGCAGGGCGATGCCCCGGCGGTTCACGAAGATGTAGTTGTCGCGGCGCGGGTCATAGACCGCGAGCTTGGCCATGATCGGGGTCTCGCCGTCGTGGAAGCCGAGCCACGCCCCCATGGGCACGTCCATTTCCGGCCCCGGCGGTGCGCGCAGGGGGCGCTCCGGTGTCGCCGGCTGCCGGTGGGGAGCCGGGGCGATCGTGCGCTGCTCCAGCGCGGCCGCCTCTCTTCCCGGGCCGCGCTCGCTTCCGGCCAGCTCCAGTTCCGGGGACAGCGCGGTGCGTTCGACGTCTGCTGCCCGGGTGTAGGCCGTCGGCGCCGGTGCCTCCCGGGGCTCCGGCTCCGGCTTCGGTGCCCGCTCCGGCTTCGGTGCCGGCTCGCGCTCCTCCTCCCGGGGTTGCGGCGGCGGGGGTGGCTCCCGACCGGCGGGGGGCGGCGCATCCGGTGCCGCTCCCGGGCCGGTGGATGCCGGAGCCGGCTTCCCGGCTGCGCGGCCTTCGTCCGCGGCGGCCGCGGTGCCGGGCACCGGCTCCTGCCCGGGGCCGGGACCCGTTTCCGGGGCTCTCCCGGGCTCGGGCGGCCGGTACCCCGGCTCCACGAGCGCGCGCAGCTTGTGATGGTCGTCGATGCCCGCCGCGTGGCTCAGGGAAAGACTGAACGTGTCTTCTGCCGGCAGGGGCCGGACACTGCCGTCGCGCAGTTGCTCGATGAAGGCGGCCCGGTCGAGGTCCATGGCCTTCAGCCCGACCGCGTTGGTGAACAGCAGGTGCCGCCCGTCCTCGAGCTGCAGCGACAGCTGCGCGCGCAGCTCGCCGTCATCGTCCTGGAGCAGGTACCACTGCCCGGTATCCAGGCTGGCGGCGGCGTCGCTGGCGTCGCTGCTCTCCTGGTCGCCGGGTACGGGCAGCGGGCGGATGTGGGTAAGGCCGAGGTCCTGGCCGTGGCTCATGCGCAGGTGCACGTACTCCACGAGGCCGATCGCATCGTCGGCGGCCGCGCTGTCGTGTTGCAGGCTCAGGAGCCAGTGGCGGAGTTCATTGGAGAGTCGGCGCAGCGCGTCGCTGCTCTGATCTGCGCCGGCCGATGCGGGCTGGACCGACCGCATGAGCTGCTCGGTGACGCGGCTGATCTCCCGCCACTCCTGCGAGTTCGTGCTGTGGCGCAGCGCGACCAGCTGCAGGCTTTCGTACCAGGGGCCCTTGAGGAACTCGCCGATTGCCGTTGGCAGTTCGCAGCTGGCAAGGCCGCGGTTGATCAGGCCCGCCGCTTCGCGCCGCGCCTGCCGCGTGCGGGCCGCGGCCTGTTCTGTCTCCTCGAGGCGGTGGATCATGCGCGCGGCGCGCTCCTGGTCCCGGCGGGCGGCGGCTTCGAGTTCCTCGGTCACGGCGGCGAAGTCCGTGGCCGGGTCCTCGAACCACCTGAGGGCGCGCTGCACCGCCCGTTGCACACGCTGTTCCAGCATTTGTCCGGCGCGGTCCAGGCGCGCCTGCCAGCCCACCGCGCTGTGCTGCAGCCGGTCGAGGAGCGTGTGCAGCGGATGGGTGCCGGGGGTGAAGAAGCCCTGGTCCCTCAGGGCGACCGCGATTGCCAGGGGCAGGAGGCGGTGGAGGGCATCGCGCAGCGGTGCCTCCACAGGGAAGTCCCGGTTCCAGCAGTCGAAAGCGAGCGAGACCCATTCGATGGTCGATGCATCGGCCGGGGCGAGCTGGGCACCGCCGTCATCGCCGGCGCGACGGCGGATGAGCCTGAGTGGTGGGTCGTCGGCATCGATCGCATCGCGCAGGTATGCGACGAGGCGCTCCCGGTCGAGGAGCTTCACCTCCGGCCCGGGTTCCGCATGAGGAAAGCAGCGATCCACGACCTCGCGGAGCGAGCAGGGAAGCGGCAGGTGTTCGTTCGGCAGCGTCATCGCGACGAGCCGCGGGGCCTCAGTGGACGCTGCGCAGCAGCTGGTCGACTACCTTCTCCAGCTGGCGCAGGTTGTGGCATTCGGCCGCGAGATGGCAGGTGCTCAGGTAGCGGTTCATCTCGGAGTCACCGGTCCCCCAGGCGCGCCGCGACTCCGGGTTCAGCCAGATAACCTGTTTACTGCGCTGGTAGATGCTCTGCATGATCGGAAGCTCCGGATCACCCCGGTTATTGCGCGCGTCGCCGAGGATGATAACCGATGTATGCCGGTTTATGTCATTGAGGGCCAGGCGTGCAAAGTCCCGCAGGCTCGCACCGTAATCGGTGGCGCCGCCGTAGCGCCAGTTCGCGAGTTCCACGGCGCGCTCGACGGGCTCGTCCTCGAACAGCCCGCTGACCTCACCAAGGTGGCTGGAGAAGGCGAAGCTGCGCATGCGGGGCAGTACATCCTGGAGGCTGTAGAGGAACAGCAGCAGGAACTTGGCATAGGCGGCCACGGAGCCGCTGACGTCGCAGAGGGCGAGCACCTGGGCGCGGTCCCGGCGCCGCTGTCGCCAGTGGGTCTGCATGAGCACGCCGTCGTGGGGGATGCCGGCGCGCAGCGTGCGTGCCATGTCCAGGCGCCCGCGGCGCCGGGGTCGCGGGCGCGGGCTGTGGCGGCTGGCGAGCTTGCGCGCCATGCGCTGTACCAGTTCGCGAACGCGCGCGGTGTAGTGCTGCTCGATGTTCGACAGGCGCGTCTTCGCCAGCACGTCATCCATGAACTGCCGGTTGTGCCCTTCCGCGTGCAGCAGGTATTGCGCGTCCACGTAATCGCGCACCTGCTCCCGGAGGAGGTCACGGTAGCTGCGCAGCCGGTCGAGGGCCGGATCGCCGCGGCGCTCGAGGTCAATGATGGCGCCGCGGAGCTGGTCCTCCCCCATGGCGGTGAGGATCCGCCGCGTGTACTGCCCTTTCTGCGTGAACAGGCGGATGTCGGCGATGCCGGCGTCCCTGCCGGCGCGCCGGAGCCGCGTGCTCAGTTCGCCGCGCCGTCCGTCCTGCAGGGCCTGCATGAGTGGCGAGGCGAGGAGCTCACGCACGGGCTCGCTGACCGCCGCTGCGCGGTCGAGTACCGGGTCGCCGCTCCCGCCGCCCTCACCCTCGCCGGGGCCCTCCGCGGAGGGCGGCGGTTGGGCGCCACCGGGTCCGCCCTCGGCCGGCGTGCCGGCGGCTGCGAAGTCGCCGGCGCTGTGATCAAAATAGCGGTCGAAGAGTACGCGGAAGATCTCCTCTTCGCGGCGACTCTTGGCGAGCGTCGCGGCGAGGCCGTCGCGCAGCTGTTCCCGGTCGTCATAGCCCAGCGCCTGAAGGGCCGCTACCGCGTCCAGCGTCTCTGCCGGGGACACGCGCACCTCGTGGCTGCGAAGGATGTGCACGAAGGCGACAAGCGAGCTTTCCATCGCCACTCAGGCCCCGGCGCGCAGCAGCTCCGGGAGGGACGCCTCGGCGGTCTCGATGTCCTGCTCGAACTTGAGCAGGATGTTGAGGGTACTGCGGGCCACATCCTCCCCCAGCTCGTCGACGTGCAGCAGGACCAGGCTGCGGGCCCAGTCGATCGTCTCGGAAATGGCCGGTGTCTTTCTCAGGTCCAGCTCCCGGAGCGAGTGCACGAAGGCCACCAGCTGCTCGCGCAGCGCGGCAGCGACCTCCGGCACCCGGCTCTTGACGATGCGTTCTTCCAGCGCCTGGGACGGGAAGGGGATGAAAAGGTGCAGGCAGCGCCGTTTGAGTGCGTCGGAGATCTCCCGGGTGTTGTTGCTCGTGAGAAACACGAGGGGCCGGCTGCGGGCGCGGATCGTACCGATTTCCGGGATGGAGACCTGATAGTCGGAGAGGGTCTCGAGCAGCAGCGATTCGAATTCGTGGTCGGCCTTGTCGATTTCGTCGATGAGAAGCACGGCCCCGCGTTCCTGGCGCATGGCGGTGAGCAGGGGGCGCGGCTCGAGAAAGTCCTCGGAGTAGAAGATGTCGCCGAACTCGTGCAGCCGTTCCACCGATTCCGCAAGCCCCCGGGCGCCCTGGAGAAGATCGCCGAGCTGCTCCTTCAGCACCTGCGTGTACAGCAGCTGCTTGCCGTACTTCCACTCATAGAGCGCCTTCGCCTCGTCCAGTCCCTCGTAGCACTGCAGCCGCAGCAGGGGCAGGGACAGGAGGGACGCCGCGGTCTTGGCCAGCTCGGTCTTGCCGACTCCCGGGGGACCCTCGACGAGCACCGGCTTGCCGAGGCGGGCGGCGAGGAACACCGCCGTGGCGATCTTCTCGCTGCAGATATAGCCCAGGCCGTCGAAGCTCGCCCTGATGGCGTCGACGGAGGCCAGCTCGCTGAATTCGGGGATGTGCACGGCGTCTCCTCGTCGGGGGTGTCAGCCGCCGGTGGCGTTCATGAAGCGGACGATTTCCGGTTCGTCGCCGTGGCTGAAGTGGTGGCGCTCGGGCTTGCGGCCCATGGCGCCCGCGATGGCGCGGTGCAGGGCCAGGGGGTCACCCTGCGGTCGCCGCAGGAGTTCGCGCAGGTCGAGGGAATGCTCGTTGCCGAGGCACAGCAGCAGGCGCCCTTCCACCGTCACGCGGACCCGGTTGCACAGGTGACAGAAGTTATTGCTGTGCGGCGATATGAAGCCGACGCTTGAGTCGCTGCCGGCGATGCGGAAACGCCGGGCGGGCCCGGCGGCGCCGGCCGGGTCGCCGAGGGCCTCCAGGGGAAAGTGCCCGGCGAGGTGCTCGCGCAGGTCGGCACTGCTGATGAAGGCCTCGGCGCGGCTGTGTTCATCAATCTGGCCCAGGGGCATCTCCTCGATGAAGGCGATGTCGAGGCCGCGGTCGCGGGCGAAGGCTACCAGGTCGACCACTTCGTCGTCGTTGCGTCCGCGCAGCACGACCGTGTTCAGCCGGATGCGGTCGAAGCCGGCGGCGAGCGCTGCTTCGATGCCGGCCAGCACCCGGTCCAGCTCACCGGTGCGCGTGAGCGCCCGGAAGCGCTCCGGCCGCAGGCTGTCGATGCTGATGTTCAGCCGGCGCACGCCGGCATCGCGCAGCGGTGCCGCGAGGGTTGCCAGGCGCGAGCCGTTCGTGGTGAGCACCAGTTCGTCGAGGCCCGGCAGGCGGCCGAGGCGCTGTGCCAGGTCGACGATGCCACGGCGCACCAGGGGCTCGCCCCCGGTGAGGCGGACCTTGCGCACGCCGAGGTCGACGAAGGCCGCTGTCACGCGCTCCAGTTCCTCGAGGCTCAGTACTTCCCGCCGTGGCAGGAAGGTCATTGTCTCGGCCATGCAGTAGACGCAGCGAAAATCGCAGCGGTCCGTGACGGACAGGCGGAGGTAGCGAATGTGCCGGCCGAAGGCGTCGACCAGCTCTTCCGGGAGCGGCTCGGACATTGCCCGAGTCTACCCGGCCAGCCACCCCCTCTCCAAGCGGTGACGACCTTTACTTGCTACCGCCGCTGGGCCAGCATGGCGCGATTTTCAGGGAAGCGAGCGGCATGATGAGAGCAGCAACCCGGCCCCTTCGCGGGGCGGCGCCTTGATCAGCCCGGCGCGCCTCGCCCTCCCCGGCGGTCCCTTGCTGGCCGCCGCAGCGGTGGCCTGGCTGGCGGCGGCAGGGCAGCCGGCGCCGGTGCTCGTGGTCGCGGCGGTGGCGGTGCTCTGCGTGGTGTGGTGGATCTTCGAGCCGCTGCCGATACCCGTGACCTCGCTGCTGCCCCTGGCGGTGCTGCCCCTCGCCGGCGTGCTGACGCCCGCCGAGGTCGGCCAGGCCTATGGCTCTCCGCTCATTCTCCTGCTCCTCGGCGGCTTCCTGCTGTCGCGGTCCATGGAAGCGGCCGGTGCGCACCGCCGTATCGCCCTCGGCATGATCCGCCTGTTCGGGGCGAGCAGCGGGCGCCGCCTGGTCCTCGGTTTCATGGCCGCCGCGGCGGTGTTGAGCATGTGGATCAGCAATACCGCCACCACGCTGATGCTGCTCCCGGTGGCGCTGGCCGTGCTCGAGGGCACGCGCGAGCGCGAGCGCCTGGCGCCGCCCCTGCTCCTCGGCATGGCCTACGCGGCCAGCGTGGGTGGGGTCGGCACGCCTATCGGTACGCCACCGAATCTCATTTTCATGCAGGTCTTTGCAGATACGACCGGCGAGGCCGTGAGTTTTCTGACCTGGATGAGCTGGGCCGTGCCGGTGGTGCTGGTGCTGGTCCCGCTCATGGCCCTGGTGCTCACCCGCCAGCTCGGGGGGGCCATCGCCGTCGAACTGCCCGCAGTCGGTCCCTGGCGCGTCGCCGAGCGCCGCGTGCTCGCCGTCTTCGCGGTCACCGCGCTGCTCTGGATCACGCGCAGCGAGCCCTTCGGTGGCTGGAGCGGCTGGCTCGGGCTCACCCAGGCCAACGATGCGTCGGTTGCGCTCCTGGCGGTCGTGGTCATGTGCCTGCTGGGGGACGGGGAGGGCGGGCGTCTGCTCGACTGGGAGCGCGCCAGCTCCATTCCCTGGGGGGTACTGCTGCTCTTCGCGGGCGGTATCTGCCTGGCGCGCGGTTTTGTCAGCTCCGGGCTGTCGGACCTCCTTGGTGGCTGGCTCGCGGGGCTCGCGGGGCTGCCGCCACTCGCGCTCATCGCCGCCATCTGTCTCGGTGTGACTTTCATGACCGAGGCCACGTCGAACACGGCCAGCACCTCGCTGCTCATGCCGGTGCTCGCGGCGGCGGCGCTGGGCGCGGGCCTGGCCCCGGAGCTGATGATGGTGCCGGCCGCCATGAGCGCCAGCTGCGCCTTCATGCTGCCGGTCGCCACGGCACCGAACTCCGTTGTCTACGGCTCCGGCCTCGTCACCACTGCCCGCATGGCCCGGGAGGGCCTGCTGCTCAACTTTCTCGGCGCGGCGGTGATCAGCGTCGCCTGCTATGTCGCGCTCGGCTGAAGCCCGGTGCCGCCGCGAGTAGCATAGAATGGGCGGTCCAGCCCCGTCCGGAGTTCCGAGCCATGTCCCCAGGCCGTCGCCTCGCCCTGCTGCTGCCCATTGTCATCGCCCTCGGTCTTCTCTACCCCGGGATCACCGAGCCGGTTCTCACGCTCAGCGGGGAGCTGGAGAAGAGCGAAGTCGCGGAGCTCGGCATCGAGCTCATCGCCGGCCCCGAAGCCGAGGGGCAGTCGCGCCAGGTGCTGAACATGATCTCTGCCTTTCTCGGCCTCGACCAGCTCGACGGGCGCGTCGAGGCCTACCGCAGCACCCGCTCCCTCGCGGGTATGGCGCGGGAGCTCGCCGACGGGGGCAACACGCTGGTGGCGGTGCTCATCGTCACTTTCAGCGTGGTCATCCCGGTGGTCAAGCTGCTGTTGCAGGCGGCCGCGGTACTCGCACCGGTGCCGCTCACGCGGCAGCTGCTGGTGGTCAACGGGGCCCTGTCCAAGTGGTCCATGGCGGATGTCTTCGTGATGGCCATGCTGGTGGCCTGGCTCGCGGGCAAGGCGTCTGCCCATGATGGCGGCCTGCTGATCATGCAGGCAGAACTGGAGCGGGGGTTCTGGTTCTTCCTGGCCTATTGCCTGTTCGCGATTGCCGCGGGCATCCTGGTCCTGCGCCAGGTGCCCGCGGCCAGGCAGCCGTGCTAAAGGAGGGCGAGAATCGCCTCGGCGGCGCTCACCTCGACCCCGGGGCCTTCCTCCACCTGCAGGTGGGTGACCAGGCCGTCGTCCACGACCATGGCGAAGCGCTGGCTGCGCATGCCGAGGCCGAAGCCGCGGCCGTCGAGCTCCAGGCCGAGGGCTTTTGTGAAATCGCCGTTGCCGTCGCCGAGCATGAGGATGTCATCGGCGTTCTGCGCCTTGCCCCAGGCGTCCATGACGAAGGCGTCGTTCACGGCCATGCAGGCGATCGTGTCGACGCCCTTTGCCTTGATCCTGTCCGCATTGACGACGTAGCCGGGCAGGTGCGTCATGCTGCACCCGGGGGTGAATGCGCCGGGCACGGCGAAGAGAACCACCTTCTTTCCGGCAAAGAGTTGCGCCGTCGTGATGTCTTCGGGGCCGTTGTCGCCCATGACCTGCAGTTTGCCGTCGGGGATGCGATCGCCCACGTTGATGCTCATTGCCTTCTCCTTCGTCTGCTCGGGGATGATGGACGCCGGGCGGGTCCGGGCAGGAAGCATAGCAGATGGCCGTGACCCTCTGCCCACTCTGTGCCGGGGCCGCTACCCGTCCCTTCAGCGAGGACCCGCGGCGCCCCTACCGGCGCTGTGAGCGCTGCGCGCTGGTCTTCGTGCCGCCGCCCTGGCGCCCGTCGGCCGCGCAAGAGCGGGCCGAGTACGACCGGCATGAGAACCACCCGGGGGATGCCGGCTACCGGCGCTTCCTGGGCCGCCTCGCCACGCCCCTGCTCGCCGCGCTGCCGCCGGCGCAGGCGGGGCTGGACTTCGGCTGCGGACCCGGGCCGGCGCTCGCCGCGATGCTGCGCGAGGCGGGCCACCGGGTCGATCTCTACGATCCCTTCTACGCACCGGACGCGGCGGCGCTCGCCCGGGGGCAGCGCGATTTCATCACCGCGACGGAAGTCGTCGAACACCTCCACCAGCCCGGGCTCGAGCTTTCGCGGCTCTGGGCCCGGCTGCGGGTCGGCGGCGTGCTCGGCGTCATGACCAAGCTCGTGCGTGACCGCCGGGCCTTTGATCGCTGGCATTACAAGAATGATCCCACGCACGTGTGTTTCTTCAGCATCGAAAGCTGGCGCTGGTGGGCGGGGGCGCGGCGCGCGCGGCTCACCTTCGTCGCCGACGACGCCCTGCTGGTTCACAAGCTCGGCTGCTGACGGCGTTGTCAGCGGTCTTCCTGCTCCTCGATCATCTGCCGGTAGATGGCCTCGCAGTCGCGATAGAAGGCCAACTCCCGCTCGCCGAGGTAGGGCGCGATCATCGTCAGCAGCTGCAGCACGCCCTGGTGGATGGTGATTGCCTGGGACCGCGCCGGGTGCAGGAGCCGTTCGTAGTTGAACCAGAAGGTCAGGGTGAGCGTCAGGTTGTCGACCAGCCCTACCAGCTGCTGGTCCCGGGCGCCGATGACCTCCCGCTGCAACAGGTTGTCGCAGATCGCGTAGAGCGCCGCGCGCTTGAGCTGCAGCAGGCGCTGGAACCCCTTGTGGATCGCCGGATAACGGCGCAGCAGGTCGTCGAGGTTGTGGTAGAGAAAGCGGTACTGGAACATCTCCTCCAGCACCACGTAGAGGTAATACCAGTTGTTCTCCACGCCGTCACGGCCGCTGTCCAGGGGCCTCTCCAGGGGCGCCGCCAGCGTCTCACCCAGCGCGACCTCGTACTGGTGGAAGAGCTCGGCGATGATCTGGTCCTTGCCCTTGAAATGGTAGTAGAGGTTGCCGGGGCTGATCTCCAGCTCGGTGGCGATATCGAGGGTTGTGGTATGGGCTTCGCCGGCCTCGTTGAACAGCTCGAGGCTGGTGACCAGGATGCGGTCACGGGTCTTCACGGGCCGGCGCTATCAGCTAGCTGCTTTTTCGCGCCGGCGCTTTCCTGCGGGTCGGTGCCTTGCGGGCCGTTGAGCTGCGGGCCGGGCTCTTCTTGCGGGTTGCGGCTTTCTTCTTCGGCGCCTTCACGGCGCCGCTGGCAGCGAGCGCATCGGCGAGGGCATCCACCTTGTTGGTGAGCCGGTCGATCTTCTCGTGCAGGGCCAGGAGGTCCTCGCCGCGCACCGGACGCTGCAGGTTGAAGTTGTCACGCACCCGGGTGATGCGGTCCTCGACCGACTGCCGGGCGTTCTGGCTGGCACCGCGGGCCTCCTCCTCCAGGGCAGCACCCGCCTTCACCAGGTCCTTGAACAGCTTCGGTGGTTCCACGCCGGCTTTCTCCAGCCGTCCCTGGGCCTCGTCGACGGCGCGGCCGTAGGCGCCGACCCCGGCCAGCCAGATATTCTTGGCGATCTCGCTGGCCTTGTCCGAGACCTTGCCCTTGTCATCAGTCATGGCGGTACCTCCTCGTTATTATGCGGTGGTGGCTGACGCCGGGGCGACCATTAAGGCAGAAGCGGCAGGCAAAAAAAAGGGCCGCAAGTGCGGCCCGGGGGTCCCAGAAAGGGACAAGTGAACCTGGATGGGTACGGCCCTCAGGCCGCGGTCCTGAAGCCTACGGACTCCTTCAGCTCGCTGAAGCGTTCGCGGGCCTTGTCGAGGCGGGCCTCGAGTTCCTTGCGGTCGGCCAGGCCGTCGAGCTTCGGCAGCTCGAGGTCGTCGAAGGCGCTGCGCGCCTGCTTCTCGACTTTCTCGCCGCGCTTGACCAGGTCGGCGTAGAGCTTGTCGGCCTTCTTGCGGCGCGCTTCCAGCTGCTTCTGGACGCCGTTGAACTGCTCTTCCACCTGGTCGTAGGCCTTGCCGTAGAAGCCGAGGCCGGCCAGGAAGGCCTTGCGACCGGCTTCCCGGGCGCGGGTTGCGAAATCATTGCGCGGAGCGGCCTTGCGACGCGGCGCGGTCTTGCGTGCGGTACCGGTCTTGCGTGCGGTACCGGTCTTGCGGGCCGTCGTCCTGCGCGCGGTGGTCTTTGCCGCGGGGCGCTTGCGGGCCGTCGTCTTGCGCTTCGGGGCCGCCTTGGCGGCGCCAGTGCTCTTTGCTTGCGTGTTGGCTTCTGCCATGACTGCTTCCTCCGTGTCGCGGGCGGCACCTTGCCGCCCTGAAACTGTGGTGGTGTCTACCACTCACCGGAGAAGATAGGGGAAAAAATTAGAGTAAACATACTAGAGCGACAGCACGGAACTGCCGTCGGCGGGGAGGGTGGAGTGCCGCGGGCGGACGCCGGGCGCCCGCAGGGCCCGGCCGGCGCTTCAGTCGGCCCGCGGGCCGGCGGCCACGACGGCCGCTGCCGGGTTGAACTGCTGGATGTTGTCCTGGAACAGCCGCGCCAGCTTGCGCGCCTGCTCGTCGTAGGCCGCCGCGTCGCCCCAGTTTTCCCGCGGGTTCACGAAGCGGTCGTCGACGCCGGGGATCGCGAGCGGGAAGTCCAGGTTGAGAATAGCCAGGTGCCCCGTATCGGCGCCGATCAGCCTGCCGCTCTGGGCCGCGTGCACCACGGCGCGGGTCACGGGGATCGGGAAGCGCGAGCCGGTGCCGCCGGGCGCGCCGGAGCCGCCGGTCCAGCCGGTGTTGACCAGGTAGACCTGGCTGCCGAAATCCTCGATGCGCTTCATCAGCAGCTCGGCGTAGTCGTTCGCCGGGCGCGGCATGAAGGGCGCGCCGAAGCAGGTGGAGAAGGTGGGATGGATGCCCGCCGCGGCACCGACTTCCGTGGAGCCGACGCGTGCCGTGTAGCCGCTCAGGAAGTGGAAGGCGGCCGCCTCCTTGGACAGGAGGGCGATGGGCGGCAGTACCCCGGAGACGTCGCAGGTGAGGAAGATGACGCAGTTCGGCTCGCCGGCGGCGTTGGCCTCCACGCGCTTGGGCACGTGTACCAGGGGGTAGCAGCAGCGGCCGTTCTCGGTGAGGCTCGTGTCGTCGTAATCCGCGTGGCCGCGCTCGTCGACCACCACGTTCTCGACGATGGCGCCGAAGCGGATCGCGTCCCAGATGATCGGTTCGTTTTCCTTCGACAGGTTGATGGTCTTGGCGTAGCAGCCGCCTTCGAGGTTGAAGACGGAGCCGCGGGTCCAGCCGTGCTCATCGTCGCCGATGAGGTAGCGCTCCGGGTCAGCCGACAGCGTGGTCTTGCCGGTGCCCGAGAGGCCGAAGAACAGCGTGGTTTCGCCGTCCTCGCTGACGTTCGCGGAGCAGTGCATGGCCATGACGTCCTTCTCGGGCAGAAGGAAGTTCTGCACGGAGAACATGGACTTCTTCATCTCGCCGCCGTATTGCATGCCGGCGATGAGGATCTTGCGCTGGCCGAAGTTGACGATCACCGTGGCGTCGGAGTGGGTGCCGTCGCGCCCGGGCTCGCAGGCGAAGCCGGGGGCATTGAGGACGGTCCATTCGGGCTTGTGGCCGCCGTTGTACTGCGCCGGCTTGATGAACATGTTGCGGCCGAACAGGCCGTGCCAGGCCCACTCGGTGATGACTTTCACGGGCAGGTAATGGTCGCTGTGCGCACCGACGTGCAGGTGCGAGACGAAGCGGTCGCGGCAGCCGAGGTAGCTCTCGACCCGGTCCCAGAGCGCGTCGAAGCGGTCGGCCTCGAAGGGGCGGTTGACGCTGCCCCAGGCGATGGCGTCCTCGCTGGAGGGCTCGCGGACGATGAAGCGGTCAGCCGGGGAGCGCCCCGTGCGCTTGCCGGTGGTGACCAGGAGTGCCCCGGTATCGGTGAGTGTGCCCTCGCCGCGCTTCAGCGCCTGCTCAACAAACTGGGCGGGTTCCAGGTCGACGTATTCCTGGCCTAGCTGCGTGTCTGCGGTCATCGATCAATCCTGTCGGCTGTCCCGCCACGCAGCGGGACCGGAGGGCGGCCGGGGGCCGGGTCGGTTTTTTCGGGGTCGCGATTATGGCAGATTCCGCGGCGCCGTGCGAACGGCCCCGGCGGGCGTTCAGTGCACCGGGTCGGCCCGTTCCGGGAGCAGTTCCGGCGCCTCGAAGATGTACTGCTGGTTGCAGAATTCGCAGTCCATGGTCACTGAACCCTGCTCTTCGAGAATGTCGCGGATCTCCGCCTCGCCGAGGGTGGCAAGGGCCTGGCGGCTGCGCTCCCGCGAGCAGCTGCAGCGGAAGCGTACCGGCTGCGGGTCGAACAGGCGCACCGGGTCCTCGTGGTAGAGGCGGTAGAGCAGCGCCCCCGCGTCGAGCGCCAGCAGCTCCTCGCGGGAGACGGTCGCGGCGAGCGTGCAGGCGTGTTCCCACTGCGCCTCGCGCTCCAGCGGGTCCGGTGTGAGCTGCGTGGGCAGTTGCTGCAGGAGCAGCCCCGTGGCGCGGGTGCCCTCGCAGGCCAGCCATACCCGGGTGTGCAGCTGTTCGGACTGTTCGAAGTAGGCGTCGAGGCTCTCTGCCAGCGAAGCGCCGTACAGGGGCACGATGCCCTGGTAGCGGCGGCCGCGCTCGGGCTCCACGGTGATCGCCAGCTGGCCTTCCGTAAGCAGCTCGCCGAAGCGCAGGGCAGTGGCTTCCTGCGCGCCGCGGGCGATCGCGCGCACGGCGAGGTCAGAGGTGCATTCGGCCATGATCAGCGGGACCTGGCCGCTGCTGCGGGCCTGCAGCGTGAGGCGGCCCTGGAACTTCAGCGTCGTTGCCAGCAGCACGGCGGCGGCCAGAAACTCGCCGAGCAGCACGCGGACCCCGGGAGCATACTGGTGGTTCTGCAGGATCGCGGCGAAGGCGTCGTCGACGCGTACCACCTCGCCGCGCAGGTCCGCGTCCTCGAAGAGGAAGCGGCGCACGGCGCTGGGGGCGGGAGTCGCGGCGTTGGGGCTGGGTGTATCCATGGTCGCAATGGTACCGCATTCGGACGCCGGCCTGTGGTACCTTCGCCGCTCCGCGCCGGAGGGCTTCGTGAACACCGCCATCCTCTACCTGTCGACGGTGCTCATCTGGGGCACGACCTGGATTGCTATCCGCTACCAGCTGGAGGGCGCGGCGCCGATGGTGTCCATCGCCCATCGCTTTGCGCTCTCCGCGGCCGTCCTGCTCCTGATCACCGTGCCCGCACGGCGCCTGGCCCGGCTCGCGCCACGGGACCACGGCTTTGTCTTTCTGCAGGGCCTGTGCCTGTTCTCCGGCAACTACCTCTTCATCTATGCCGGCGCGGCCGACCTCGCCAGCGGCCTCATCGCCGTGGTCTTCTCCACCATGGTGATCTTCAACCTTGCCGGGGGCGCGCTGTTCCTGCGGCTGCCGGTAAGCCCCTGGGTGGCCGTGGGCGGGGTGCTGGGTCTCGCCGGCATGGCCGGTATCTTCCTGCCGGAGCTGTCACAGCTGGATACGTCGGGAACGACCCTGCGCGCGCTCGCGCTCTGCCTGCTGGGCACCGTGTGTGCCTCGGCCGGCAATATCATCGCGGCCCGCAACCACCGCCACCAGCTGCCGGTGCTCACCTGCAATACCTGGGGTATGCTCTACGGCTGCCTGACACTGTACCTGGCGGCCCTGGTGAGCGGCACGCCGATCGTTCTGCCCCTGGAGCGCGACTACCTCCTGTCGCTCGTCTACCTGGCGCTTTTCGGGTCGGTGATCGCATTCTGGGCCTATGTCACGCTGATCGGCCGCATCGGCCCGGACCGTGCCTCCTATACAACGCTCCTCTTTCCGCTGGTCGCCCTCGCCGTGTCGACGGTCTTCGAGGGCTACCGCTGGAGCCTCTCTGCGGCCCTCGGCCTGGCGCTGGTGCTCGCCGGGAACTGGCTGGCCATGCGGCGAAACCGCGGCGGACAGGCGGCCGACGCCGGCTGAGTTGCCCGCCGGGAGGCCGTGCTATGCTCGGCGTCGAGCGGAGAGACAGAGACGGTGACCGGCCAGGATCCACACAGTACGCCGCTGCTGCACTCGCGGCTGTCGCCCTCGACCGCCGTCGGGGACTTTTGCCCGCGCGATGCGCTCCTGGCGCGGCTGGAGCGGGCGCAGGCGCCGCTCCGTCTGCTGCAGGCTCCCGCCGGTTTCGGCAAGACGGAGTTGCTGCGGCAGTGGAGCGAGCGCCTTCACGGCGCCGGTGCGGTGACCGCCTGGCTGACGCTCGATCGTCACGACAGCCCGCAGGACCTGCTTGCCTACCTCGCCTTTGCCCTGCACCGCGGCGGCGTTATTGCGGCGAGTCCCGGCGAGCTAGCCGGTGAAGCCGTTGACGGCGAGGAGCCTGCGCGGGGAGTGGCGCGCCTGCTCCTGGCGGTCGAACGTGACGGCGTGCGCTGTACGCTCGTCCTGGACGCAGTGGACGAGCTCCCAGAGCCCGTGTTGTGGCAGGTCATCGATCCGCTGCTCCGCCTCCGGCCGGCCTTGCTCGAGATCTGCCTGGCCTGCCGGCGGCCGCCCGCGTTACGGCTGTCGCGCTATCTTGTCGACGGCTCGCTCCAGCTGATCGACGCACGGGCCCTGCAGTTCTCCCGGCGCGAGCTCCGCGACTGGCTTGCGGAGCGTCTGCCGCGGCGCGAACTGGAGGCACTCGTGGAAGCTGTCGAGGGCTGGCCCGTTGCTCTTCGCCTGCTGCAGTCGGGGGGTGCAGGCACGGCTGCCTACCTGGAGGAGCAGGTCCTCTCCGGCCTGAGCGATGAGGCCCGCTGCTTTCTTCGCGACAGCGCGTTGCTGGAGCGGGTCGAGGCCGACGCTGTGGCCTTCGTCCGCGAGGCGCCGACGCCGCCCGGACTGTGGGAGGAGCTGCGTTCGGCGCTGGACGGGTTGTGGACCCGCAGGGATGGCGACAAGGGTTTTCGTCTTCACGGGCTGCTTCGGGAACAGCTGCGGGACGCCCTGAGCCGGGAGGCGCCGGCACGCCACGCCGTGCTGAACCACCGGGCGGCATTGTGGATGGTGCAGCGTGACTGGCCGGTTGAGGGTATCCACCACGCGATCGCAGCCGGTGACCCGGAGCACGCCGCGCGGATCTTCGAGCAGCTCGGCGGCGCCCGGCTCTGGCTGCATGAGGGCATGGATCGCATCAACCGGATTCTGGCGCTGCTCGAGCCCTACCCCCTGCGCGCCTTCCCGAGGGTGCAGCTGGCGCGCAGCCTGGCCCATGCCAAGCAAGGACAGATGGAAAAGGCCCGCGCCGCCTTCGAGGAGGCGTCCCGCGTATCGGAACATTTCCGCCGCGATCACGGCGACGGCGATGCGCTCGCCCTGCTCGTGGATGGCTGTTTCATCGAGCTCCTGTTGACCGAGTACGGTTGCGCACCCAGGCCGACGGCCCTTGACGGTCCGGCCTGGGAGCGCGTGCTGCGCTTCTCGGAGCGCGAGCCGGCGCTGATGGGCTATATCCGGACCCTGCGCTGCCTGTGGCACACGCAGACCGGGCGCTTTTCCCTTGCCTTTGAGCATGGCCAGGCGGCCATCGATATCTTCCGGCGCGGGGACTCTCCCTACGGTGAGCTTTTCATCCACATGCATCTGGGTATGACCGAGCTCGGCAGGGGACGGGTTGGCGCGGCGCTGGAGGAACACCAGCGCGCCCTGCGCATAGTCCGGGCCGTGTTCCCCGGTGACCGGGGAGTCCGCCGGATCTGCAACATCGCCCTCGGCGAGGCTTACTGGGAACTCGGTGACGACGCCAGCGCCCGTCGCTACCTGCGCAACGTGATCCGGCACATCAACCAGCCTGAGGCCTGGTTCGACCTTTATATGGCGGCATACCAGACCTCCCTGGAGTTCCTGTTTGCAGAGGGCGGCGGCGCCAGTGCCGACCAGTTTTTTCGCGAGGCCAGCGAGCACGCCTCGCGCCAGGGGCTGTCCAGGCTCGAGCGCTTCCTCGGCGCCGCCTACATCCTCTGTCTCTTCAGGGTCGGGAGGGAGGAAGAGGCCCGGGCGGCGGCCAACCGGCTGGGCGCTGCTGTCCTGCCCCGTGCGGATGAACTGGAGGGACTCACCTGGCGGGAGGCCGAGGTGCTGGTGCTGGCGGCCAGCGAGACGGCGAGGGCCGCCGGCGATCTCCACGGAGCCCGGGCAGCCCTCGCCTGGGGCGAGGACTTCGCCGGCGAGCGGGCTGTCACGCGTATGCAGCTGCACTGCCTGGTGCAGAGCGCCTGCCTTGAGCACGGAGCGGGCAATGAGGCGCAGGCCCAAGGGCGCTTGCGCGAGGCCCTGGCGCTTGCCAGTGGCAGCCGGTACCTGCGGCCGTTCCTCCGCGAAGGGCGCCGCCTCAGAGCGCTCGCGGCGACCCTCGAGGGGGACCGGGGCACGGTGTTCGGGCCGGCGATCCTGCAGCGCCAGCTGTTGGACCCGGAAAGCGGGCATCGCGGGGCCCGGGGCCGCTCGGCACTCAGTCGCCGGGAGCAGGAAGTACTGGCAGCGCTCGCCCGGGGCGAGCCGGACAAGGTCATCGCCCGGAACCTCGGTTTGTCGGCCCACGGCGTGCGCTACCACCTCAAGAAGTTGTACGGGCGTCTCGGTGTACAGAACCGGACCCAGGCGGTGTCCCGGGCAAGAGAGCGGGGGTGGCTTGACGATGAGCCGGGTAAGCAATTGATTTCCCGTGAAACTACTGAAATACGTAGTAAATGAAGAAATGCCGTTTTCCGGGCGCTACTACTAACCCTAGAGCCTGAACTACCGATTCCCCGCCTGTCGGCGGCCGATAGCCGGCGCTAACTTGTTGCCTGCAAGACGCAGCAAGAGTGACGCACATGAGAATCGGTGTGGACGTGGGTGGCACCAACACGGATGCGGTCCTGATGGACGGCGCCCGCGTCCTGGCCAGTCACAAGGCGGAGACGTCGGCCAACATCAGTGACGGCATCGTCGCGGCCATCGGCGACGTGCTGCAGCAGGCCGGGGTCGCCCCGTCGTCGCTCACCGGCGTAATGGTGGGAACAACGCACTTCACCAACGCCTTCGTGGAGCGCAAGCACCTCCTGGAGGTGGGCGTGCTGCGCTTGGGGCTGCCCGCGAGCCGCGGTCTGCCGCCGATGATCGACTGGCCCCCGGACCTCGCCAGCGCCGTCGGGAGGCACCACTACCTGCTTGAGGGCGGCTACCAGTTTGACGGCCGCGAGATCTCGCCGCTGGATGAGGGCGGCGTCCTTGCCGCCGCGCGGGATCTCAAGCGCAAGGGCATCCGCTCCGCCGCGATCAGCTGCATTTTCTCCCCGGTCAAGGACGCTATGGAGGAGCGGGCGGCGGCGCTGCTGCGCACGGAGATTCCCGACCTGGCGATCAGCCTCTCCTCGCGCATCGGGCGCATCGGCCTGCTGGAGCGGGAGAATGCCGCCATCATGAACGCCAGCCTGGCGCAACTCGCGCGCGAGGTCGTGGACTCGTTCCGCACCGCCCTGGACCGGCTGGCAATTACGGCGCCTTTCTATATCAGCCAGAACGACGGCACCCTGATGACCGCCGAGTTCGTGGCGCAGTATCCCGTGCTCACCTTCGCCTCGGGGCCGACCAACAGCATGCGCGGAGCCGCCTATCTCTCGGGCCTCGAGGACGCCATCGTGGTCGATATCGGCGGTACGACGGCGGATGTCGGTGTACTGGCAAGCAGCTTCCCCCGGGAATCCACCGTCTCCGTGGATATCGGCGGCGTGCGCACCAATTTCCGCATGCCGGATATCCTCGCCGTGGGGCTGGGCGGCGGCAGCGAGGTCAGCGAGGACGGCGAGCAGGTCGGCCCCCGCTCCGTCGGCTACCAGCTGCGCCGCAGGGCCCGCGTCTTCGGCGGCGACGTGCTGACGGCGACCGACATTGCCGTGGCCGCCGGTTACGCCGACATCGGCGACGCGAGCCGTGTGTCGGCGCTGCCGCGCCCGGTGGTCGAGCGCGCCGTGGAGCGTATCCACGCGCTGGTCGCGGAAGCGGTGGACCGCATGAAGACATCGGCGGCGGCGATGCCCCTGATTCTCGTTGGCGGCGGGGCCGTACTCGTGCACCGGGCGATCCCCGGCGCATCGGAGGTGATCGTCCCGGAGCACGCCGGGGTGGCCAATGCCATCGGGGCCTCCATCGCCCAGGTCGGCGGGGAGGTCGACAAGGTCTACGCCTACGACAACACCAGCCGGGAGCAGGCGCTGGCGGAGGCAAGGGCGGAGGCCTGCGCCAACGCGGTGGCAGCCGGCGCTGCGGAGGCAACGGTGCGCGTCATGGATCTTGAGGAACTGCCCCTCAACTACATGCCGGGCAATGCGGTAAGGGTTCGCGTAAAGGCGGCGGGAGATCTCGAGCAATGAGCGGAGTTGGCATGGACCGGTCACGACAGCTGGGCATCGAGGACATCGATGACCTGGCCGCAGGCGCTGCGTTCCTCGGCACCGGGGGCGGCGGCGATCCCTACCTGGGCCAGCTGCTCGCCCGCAACGCGGTCCTCGAGTACGGCATGCCGGAGCTTATCGAGCCGGAGGAGCTTGCCGACGACGCTGCGGTGTTCACCTCGGCCATGCTCGGTGCGCCCACGGTGCTGGTTGAAAAGGCGGCCTCCGGTGATGACATCGACCATTCCATCAATCGGCTGGCCGAGGTCGTCGGTCGCCGCCCCGATGCCATCGCGCCGATCGAGGTCGGCGGTATCAATTCCACCATTCCCATCGTGGCGGCGGCGCGGCTGGGTCTGCCGCTGGTGAACTGCGACGGCATGGGCCGGGCCTTCCCCGAGATACAGATGGTCACCTACAACGTTTACGGGGTGTCCGCGACGCCCGCGGTCATTGTCGACGAGCACCTCGAAAGCGTCGTGGTCGAAACGGGCAGCTGCAAACGCGCCGAGGACCTTGTGCGGGCCTCGGCGATCGTCATGGGTCTGTCCGTGATGATTTCCTGCTATCCGCTGACGGGGCGACAGGTCAAGGACTACGGTGTCGCGGATACGCTGCGCATTGCGCTGGGTATCGGCCGTGCGCTCAGGGAGGGCCGCCAGGAGGGAGATCCGGTGGACGCCGTCATGCGCTTCCTGCGCACCACCCGCTATTACCGCCACTGCTATCAGCTCTTCGACGGCAAGATCACGGACCTGCGCCGGGAAACGGCGCGCGGTTACACGCTGGGCTTCTGTGACCTTGAGGCTATCGATGGCAGCGGCAGCCACATGCAGGTCGAGTTCCAGAACGAGAACCTCGTGGCCCGCCGCGACGGACGTACCGTTGCCATCGTCCCGGACCTGATCAGCATCGTCGATCGCGAGACCGGCGCCGCCATCACCACGGAACACCTGCATTACGGTCAGCGCGTCAAGGTGATCGGCACCAGCGCAGCACCGGTGATGCGGACTGATGCCGCACTTGCCGTCTTTGGGCCCGGCGCCTTCGGTATAGAGGAGCGGTTCGTGCCGTTGGAAACCCTGCACACAGGAGAATAACCATGAAAAACAGACTGCTCGTCACCATGACAGCCGCTGCGCTTTCCAGTCCGGTCGCTGTCGCCCAGGCAAAACTCGAGGAGGTGGTCGTCACGGCCCAGTACCGCCAGGAGCGTCTGCAGGATGTTCCTGTGGCGGTCACGGCTTTCACCGCCGAGGATATCGCCCGGGCAGGTATCGAAAACACGCAGGATTTCATCAACCTCACGCCCAATATCACGATGGATGACTCCTTTACGCTGGGGAACACCTTCGTGCAGGTTCGCGGCGTAGCACAGATCAACAATGCGGACTCGCCGGTCGCCATCGTGGTCGACGGGGTGCCGCAGAACAACCAGAAGCAGTTCAAGCAGGAATTGGTGGATGTCGAGCGCATCGAGGTGCTCAAGGGGCCGCAGGGCGCGCTCTACGGCCGCAACGCGATCGGCGGTGCCATCAACATCGTCACGCGCCAGCCGACGAACGAGCTGGAGGGGTTCCTGAAGGCCGGGGCCGGTAACGGCGGGTTACAGAAGCTGAGCGGCGCCGTGAGCGGCCCGATCATCGATGATCGCCTGCTGTTCCGCGTGACGGGGGCCTACAAGGATTTCGACGGTGTCATTGACAACTCCTTCCTCGACGAGAAGGTGGACTTCTACACCACCAGGGACCTGCGCGCCAAGCTGCTCTGGCGGGTCACCGACGCCCTGGATGTGGACTTGCGCTATGCCTGGTCCGATGCGGACGGCGGCTGCTGCTACGACACCTTCGTCGTCAATCCCGCGGGCGCCGGCCCCAACCCCGCGCGCGACAACTTCGCCGAGCCCTACACCAACGTACTGGGGGATACCACGAAGAAACGATTCAACGAGGCAACGCTGAAGCTGGGCTGGGAAGCGGGCTTCGGCCGCGTGGACTACATTCTCGGTTACTCCGATGTCGAGGAGTCCTACTTTGGTGATCTCGACTTTACCAATGGCACCGAGACGAGCCTGAGCTCCGTGCTCGGTCTCGGTCTCGGCCTCGGGCAGGCGCAGGCCCTGGAGGTCGACCTGCTCAGCCATGAATTACGCTTCACCTCGCGCGACGATGCGAGCGTGCGCTGGGTGGGCGGCCTCTACTACCTGGAGACGGACCGGGACCTGACCACCAACGTTTATGGCGATCTGCCGGGGACCGAACCCGTGTTCAGCCCCGACGGCTTCCTGACCCTCAATGTCATCGACGAGACCAACGACAATAAGGCCTGGGCGGCGTTCGGACAGGTCGAGGTCGATCTCGGTGAGGCGCTGGAACTCACCCTCGGCCTGCGCTACGACGAGGACGAGCGGGATCACACGGGGCTCTCGCCGGTCTCCACCGCCAGGAAGAAGACCTACGACGATCTCCAGCCAAAGGCGGTACTTACCTACCACTTCAGCGACGACGTACTCGCCTACGGCGGCTACAGCCGCGGTTTCCGCTCCGGTGGCTTCAACGGTCCCGGCACGGACAACAGCCGCGAATTCAGGGAGGAGACGCTCGACAACTTCGAGGTTGGCTTCAAGTCCACCTTCTGGGGTCAGCGGCTGCGTCTTAACGGCGCGCTGTTCTACGCCGAGAGCGAGAATTTCCAGTTTTTCTTCGTCGATATTGCCTTAGGCGCGCAGGTGATCGACAACATCGACGAAGTCGAAATGTTCGGTCTCGAACTCGATGTGCAGGCGGCGTTGAGCGAGGGGCTGCTGCTGTTCGGCTCCTTCGGGTATACGGACACGGAGATCATCCGCTCTAGCCGGCGCCCACAGGACGAGGGAAACCGGACGCCGAAGAACCAGGAGTACACCCTGAACGCGGGTATGGAATACCGCCGCCCGCTCGTGAGTGGCTTCGAGCTGGCCCTGCGCGTGGACTACGAGCACCGGGGTGACAAGTACTGGCATCCGGACAACCTGAACCCCATGGGCGCTTTCGGGCTGCTCAATGCCCGCGCAAGCCTTGAGGGCGAGCGTTTCGGGGTTGCGCTGTGGGGCAAGAACCTTACTGATGAGCTGTTCTGGCAGGACTACAACGCGTCGGCCTTCTCCGGCCTTCCCTTCGGCGACCTCGGCTTCCTGTCGCGCGGTATCACCTGGGGTGCGGATGTCGAGTACCGCTTCTGAGGGCGGCCGGCCCTGTGCGCCTGGAGGGCAGGGCAAGGCTGTGCCCGCTGGCTTATACTGCCGGGATTTACCCGGAGCAAGCCATGGCCAGCTTCCGCCTGCGCAAGGCGACCACCCAGCCCCGCCCTGAACTCCGCGCCACGGCGGCCGCCCTCGCTGCCGAACTGGAGGCGGCGCATGGGGTGCGGGCGCGCTGGGAGAGCGACGACGTGGTCGCGATCCGGGGAGCCGGCGTCGAGGGCCGGTTGGTCCTCGCTGACGACGCGGTGGAGGTGTCCGTGCGCCTGGGGCTTCTCGCCTCGGCCTTCCAGGGGCCCCTGCGGGCCGAGATCCAGCGTTACCTAGACGAGCACGTCAGCTGACGCTGACCCCCGCCAGCGGGTCCCGCCCCGCCACCTGCGCCGCGAAGGCATCGGCCAGTTCTTCGCCCCTGGCCAGGCAGGTGTGCCAGTTGTCCAGCCGCTCTTCCCTTTCCAGCTTCGTGAAATCACCGCGGTCCGGGATCTTGCCGAGCGGGAGGCTGGCGACAAAAGCGGGGTGCGGCGCGACCAGCACCAGCCGGTCCACGAGCTCCGGGGCCAGGCGGCGCCAGGGCAGGAACTTGTCGAACCAGCCGGGGGTGAGGTCGCCGCGGAAGTGGGGATAGAGAATGAGCCCCTCCGCGGGCAGGGGACGGGGGTCGAAGTGGTAGTCGATGATGCCGCCGTCCCAGTAGTGCCCGGGTGGTGCGCCGGGGATGTCGCGCTCGCCCGCCAGCAGGAAAGGGATGGAGCCGCTGGCGTGGAGCACCGCCCGGACGTTGCCCGCGGTGAGCGGCGCCGCCGCGGTGGCAAAGCCCCGCAGGGCCGGCGCGCCTGCGCGGTCGCCGCTGGTGAACAGGACGCGCTGGAACGCGGCGGCGAGCCCCGGCCGCGCCAGCGCGTTCGCGCCCGCCGCGGCAGCGAGGCCGAGGGCGAGCAGCGGCCCGCCCGCCGCGGCGCAGGGGCCGCGGCCCCGGGCCGTCACGATATGCGTGGTGATCCGCGGGTGGTGGGCGATGGCCTCCGCGCCGGCGGCGCCGAGCAGCTGATCCAGCGTTGCCAGGCTGGTCCGGCTCACTTCGGCAGCGTCGGGGCGCGCCGAGTAGACCTGGCCCAGGTAGGACCCGGCGAAGCGGTCAATGGCGGCCACCGGGTCAGCCTGGGCGAGGCAGGCGTGGCGCCAGGCCCCGACGGAGGAGCCGAGGACGGAGAGCGGGCGCGTCGAACGCTGCAGGTAGTCGCCGAACAGGTAGCGGTCCAGGGCCGCGAGGATGAACCACTTGGGTCCGCCGGAGGCGCCCAGCAGCAGGCTGAACAGGGACGGGTCCCAGCCGTGGCGCGCCAGCGTGGCCGCCGCCTCGCGGCCAGCGTGGATCGCGAGCGGCCCGGCCGTGCGACCTTCAGCCACCGGCGCGCACCTCGGCGGGGGAGCGGCCCGTCCAGCGGCGGAAGGCGCGGCGGAAGTTCGACGGGTCGTTGAAGCCCACCATGTAGGCGATGGTGGAGAGCGGCAGCCGCGTCTGCGTCAGGTGGCGGGTGGCGTGTTCGACCCGCACCCGGTCCAGCAGGGCCTGGAACGATTCCCCCTCCCGCGCCAGCCGGCGGCGGTAGGTGCGCGGGCTCATGTTGAGCATGTGCGCCAGCTGCGGCATCTGCGGATACTGGCCCTCGAGCTTGCGCAGGAGGCGGAGCGTCTGTTCGGCCACCGAGGCGTCGCTCTCGAGGTCCTGGAGCAGCCGGGTGCATTCCTGTTCGTAGAGCGCGCGCAGCGCCGGGTTGGAAGAGGGCAGGCGCGCGCGCAGCAGCGCGCGGTCGAAACGGATACGGCCCCGGGGCCGTTCGAAGTGCACGTGATCGCCGAACAGCGCCCGGTACTCGGCTTCGTGGGCCGGTGCGGCATAAGGGAATTCCAGCTCCAGTACCAGTTCGGCGCGGCCCAGGAGGCCACGCAGGGTATTGCGCATGGCAGCACCCATGAGTTCGAAACCGAAGACCTCGAGGTCCGGGTCCGGTATGGCCACGGTGGTGATCACGCATTCCCGGTCGGTCACCTCGTATTCGAGCTCCAGCGCGGGGGACAGCAGGTGGTAGTAGCGCATGAAGAGGTCGATGACTTCCGCGAGGTCCTGGCAGGTCATGAAGGCCTGGCCGAGCACGGCGTGGGCGCTCAGGTTCAGCCGCTCGCCCAGGCGTAATCCCAGCGCCGGGTCGCCGGTGAGACGGTGCGCATTGGCGACCAGGCGGACGAAGTCGCCCTGGGAGACCCGGGCGCCGATGCCACTGATGCCGCTCTCGGCCAGGGTGGTGCCCTCGAGGATCGACGCCTGCGGGTGCCCGCGCCCCGTGACCAGGTCGATGAGAATGAGAACGTAGGGCGCGGGGGTCGTAGGAGCTGCCATGGCGCCATTTGGCCATATATGACCCCATTGTGGCAACCACGCACCTTGTTCGACGGCAGGGGCGCTGGCCTGATAGGACGAACACCGATAACGACAGCAGGAGCCATGCCATGAAAGTCGAGTGGAAAGACCAGACCCCGCGCAAGATTCAGCAGTTCGCCGGCGCCGATTACCCGCGCGAGAACCCGGACCTGGAGGACCTGCTGACCGAGAAGGACGTGGACCACATCGCCGAGATTTTCCAGACGCCGCTGACCGGCTCCTACAACTGGGATTACAAGGTACAGGACGACCGCATCAAGAAGCTGTACGACCTCGGCAAGCAGCTCAACTGGGACCCGGAGGTCGACATCGACTGGGACCGCCCGTGGCCCGACGAGGAGCGCGCCCCGGAACTCATGAACCTGCACGAGTACCCGCCCTACCTGGCCATGGATGACAAGACCAAGAGCGAGTTCTGGCTGCACATGAATGCCTGGAGCCTGTCCCAGTTCCTGCACGGGGAGCAGGGTGCACTGCTGGTAGCGTCACAGCTCTGTTCCTGCGCACCGACGCTGAACGCCAAGCTCTACGCCGGTTCGCAGACCTTCGACGAGGCCCGGCACGTGGAGGTGTTCAACAAGTACCTGCAGCAGCGCATCGGCGTCATGTACCCGATCAACACGCACCTGAAGAGCATCATCGACAAGATTCTCACCGATCCGCGCTGGGACATGAAGTTCATCGGCATGCAGATCGTCATCGAGGGCCTGGCGCTGTCCGCCTTCAACACGACCCGCGAGACCACGCCGGACCCGGTACTCAAGGATGTGGTGTACCTGGTCACCCGCGACGAGGCCCGCCACGTCACCTTCGGCGTCAACTACCTCGAGGAGTTCGTGAAGACCCTCTCCGACGAGGAGCGCGAGGAGCGGGCCGAGTTCGCCTACCAGGCCTGCGTGGTCAGCCGCGAGCGGCTTGTCGCCACGGACGTGTTCCGGCACTTCGGCTGGGACGTCGAGGAGGCGCGCAAGCAGGTGCTGGAGGGCTTCGTCATGTCGACCTTCCGCAATCTCCTCTTCCAGCGGGTGGTGCCGAACCTCAAGCGCATCGGCCTGCTCACGGACACGGTGCGGCCGAAGTTCGAGGAACTCGGCATTCTCGACTTCGAGAGCCTGGCCACGGACGGCGACATCGACTGGGCCGCCCTGGAGCGCCCGCTGGACACTGAGGAGGCCCAGTCCCACGAGCAGAGTATGCTCGCGGCCTTCCATGCGGCGCACGAGGAGGAGCAGGCGGGGCGCGCTGAGGACGAGGTGGCCTGACGGGCGCCCGCGCTGAACTTTCTGCGTCCCGCAGTTTTCCGGGGCGACTGCTGGAGGATGCCCCCAGTCGCTCCCCGATACACGCTTGGTGGGGGCATCCTCCAGCAGCCGCCCCTACCGCTCTGCAATACTTTACCCGCTGGAAGTGCCTGATGCGTAAGGGGCGAGTGCGGGGGGATTCTCTCCCCCAGCGGGGGTCGGGGAGAGGATGGGGGGAGCTTCCCGCGCTCGGTCCAGGAAGGTGGGGA